>CAYRPW010000041.1:0-10616 GCA_964426145.1 uncultured Oscillospiraceae bacterium | reverse complement strand
TGTTCTGCGCAAGGGTGGACGTCTCGCTGTCCATCTTGGCTTCGAACCACAGGAACGCGCCGGAGGCGGTGCTCAGGGCATTGCCTACGATCTGGGTGTACACGGGCAGATCGGCGGGCATGTTGTCAATCTTGTAGCCCTTGAACGACTTCTGGTTTGCCATTGCGTAATCGCCGATGTGCGTTACGAGGTACTTCAGGAAGTCGGCTAGCGCCGCGTCGTATTTGGCAGCGGACACCATCATGATGTTGCCGCAGTTCATGGAGTAGTCGTCAAGCGTGGAGGAGTCGTTGACCAGCGGCACGTTGAAGAAGCCGATGCCATCCGCGCCAGCGGCGTTTGCTTCCGACGCGAGGTTGGAGGTAACCCAGCTGCCGTTGTACTGCATGCCGGCCTGGCCGCCCATCACCATTTCCACGGCGGTGGTGTAGTCAACCGTGTTCATGCCTTCCACGAAATAGCCCTTGGTGGCCAGATCCTGGAACATCTGCGCGGCGGCAACATAGTTTTCGTCCGTCCACTTGGTGGTGCCGTCCATGGCGTTTTTCACGGCATCCATGCCAACGCTGCGAACCAGGTAGGCGTTGAGCACGCGGGTCATGGGCCACTGGTCGGCGCCGCCCTGTGCGATGGGGGCAATGCCGATCGCCTTGATGGCTTCACAGGCTGCGAGGAACTCGTCCCAGGTCTTGGGGGGCGCGTTGGGGTCGAGGCCGGCGGCTTCGAATACGGCCTTGTTGTACCAGAAACCTTCCACGTTCAGGCCCAGGGGCAGGTCGTACAGGCCTACGCCGTCAACCAGGCCAACCAGCAGGGAGGCCGCGCCGGAGTCCACATAATCACGAACGCCCAGTTCGGTCAAAGCGGCGTCCAGATCCAGGATCTGTCCGGATTCGATGACGTTCTTGAGGCGAACGCCGGACTCATAGATGCACAGGTCAGGCAGGTCGTTGCTGGCCATCAGCGTAGTGACCTTCTGGTCGATCTCCGTGATGCTTACATACTCATAATCCAGCTCAAAGCCGGTTACGGTCTCGGCGTATTGCTTCGCCAGCTCGTTGAGGATGTAGCCGTTGGAGGTGGTTTCCGTCTCGTCCCAGATGGACAGCAGTTTGATTTTGCGCGATTGCAGTTTGTCTTCGGCGCTGGCCGTAATGCCCAGCAGCGAAACCGTCAGCACGACCGCAAGTACGAGGGATAGGAAGCGCTTCATAATGGGATCAACTCCTATTTATTATTTGCAGCAGACTCACAGTCTGCCTACTGCCTCAAGAGGGATACGCCGGGTGGGATTTCGCTGGAATTATCGTTTGTCCGGATCCGTTGTGCCTGCGCGTTTCACTAAATACGTTTGTGGACGGTTTATATCGCTCATTGCAACGCATGGTCGCACTCTGTAATGATATTATAGGGAAACCGTTCTGCTTTGTCAATATGGTTACAAAATATTCATTATTAATGTTTTTGTGAAAGAACTAAACGTTCAGTGTGCGTTAAGCAATAATTGGAAAGATCACAACTTCAAACGATGCGCTCGCCCGGAATGGGAAGCGTTCATACCGGATTGCCGCCTTTTACGCCGAGTGCGGTAAAAACGGCGGCAATCCGTTTATCTGAACGATCATGTCTGCGGTTTACCTGCAACGGGAGTTCGGCAGCCCTCAGCTATGCCGGTACACTTCCCAGCCCAGATAATTGCCCAGCGCTTCCTGCAGGATATCCGCCGCTTCCGCCTGCACCAGCGCCACGTGGTGTTCGTAGCCGTTCATGGCAACGTAGCGCATCAGAGCGTTCAAATCGCGCACGTGGCAAACGGCAACCCCGCCGAACGTATCCAGCGGATCGCCGGTGAACTCGCCCTCGCCCAGGTAGCATTTGATTTTGCCGCGGCGGTCGTCGGTCGTGATTTTCAGATAGGTCATCGGGCCGGGCTTCACGCGGCCTTTCAGCGCGCCGAACGATACGTCCGTCCCCAGCGTCGTGGCCAGGATATCCAGATTGCCGATCTCGGGCTTCGTTTCAAACGCGCAGGCCGGGTAGTTGGAGCAATGCACGTTGATGCACTTGTCCCCCTCGGCGGCGTAATTATTGTTCCAGTCCTGGTAGATCGGCGGGATATCGGAGGCTTTCAGCAGCGCCAGCATGGAAACCGCGCCCATCACGTCGGTTTCGCAGGCCGAGGGGCTTCCCTTCTGCCCCATCATCGACATCGTCAGGCACATGGCGCAGCCGTAGTTGGCCTCCACGCTGTCCCAGCACTGGATGGCGCTCGCCTGGCAGTCGTGCGCCTGCATCCAGCGTTCGATCACGAGGCTGAGCTTGGCCTGCTTGATAAGCTTGTCCCGGCCGATGCCCGGGCAGACGCTGCCGTAGGCTTCAATCTCGCGGATTTTCGCGTCCACCGCCGTATCGTCGGTAAAGGCGGCGATATCGGCCAAAATCTCGGAAAAGTCTTCGGTTTCCACGGTGATGCCGCTGTCCTGCAGCAGTTTTTCGGAATACCGCACCGTGCGAAACGGCATCACGCGCGCGCCGATCTGGCCGATGCGCGCGGTGCGCATGGCTTTGACCACCGCGCATACTTTGGCGAAACGGGTAACGTCCCGGTGAAATTCTTCGCCGTCCACCGCGCAGACGTGGTTTTCCGTCAGGCTGTATTTAATCCCGTACTGGTAGAGGTTATTGCACAGCGACAGCTTGCCGCAAAACGCGTCGCGCCGGTTTTCCAGCTGCAGAAGGGAAAGATCGTCGGGGCAGGCCTGCACCAGCACCGGCAGGTTGCAGCCGCTCATGCGGATCGCGTCGGCAACGCCCGTCTCCTCGCCGAAGTTGGGCAGGGAAACGATGATGCCGTCCATCTCCGCCGCGTGCGCGCGCAGCAGCGCGGCGCATTTCCTGGCTTCCTCATAGGTCATGGTCTGGCCCATGAAGGTATCGTCTTCCGACAGCGTGATCACGCGGTGGCCCCACTGCGCAAGCGCGCCAAGCAGCGCCCTGCGCGCCTTGAGCACCAGATGATCGGGAAAAAAACTCCGGTTGGTTACGATTACGCCGAACGTCGCCATATCGATTATCCTTTCTGTTTGCCGGATTGCAGTGTGCGGACCACGGTCTGGGCGATCCCGGCCCCGGTGAGCCCGTAATGGGCGAAAACCTCGGGTGCCGCGCCGTTATAAAGAGTTTCGTCGGGTAAGCCCAAAATGCACATCGGCGTTGGCTTGCGCTGGGAAAGCACCTCGGCCGCCGCCGCGCCCAGCCCGCCGTGCACGCTGTGTTCCTCCACGGTCACCACAAGCGGCGCGCCGGCCGCGTCCAGAATGGCCTGCGTATCCAGCGGCCGGAGGCTGACCATATCCCAAACACCCGCGGATATGCCCTGCGCCGCCAGCAGCTCCGCGGCCTGCGCCGCGTGCCACACCATTTCGCCGCAGGCGAGGAGGCTCACGTCGTTACCCTGCCGCAGCCGGTTGGCTTTGCCGGGCGTGAAGGAACCTTCCTCCCGCTCGTAAACGTCCGGCACTGCGGCGCGGCCTACGCGCACGTACGCGGGCTCGGCGCTGCGCGCAAGGTACCGGGTCAGGGCCTGCATCTGGTATCCGTCGCTTGGCAGATAGATTTCGATGCCCGGAACGGCCCGCAGCAGCGCGATGTCGTGCGTGGAGTGGTGGGACGCGCCCAGCGCGCCGTAGCTTACGCCGCCGCTGACGCCGATAATCTTCACGTTCATGTGCGAGTAGGCGACGTCCACCTTCACCTGTTCGGCGCTGCGCAGCGAGTAAAAGCAGGCGGGGCCGCACACGAAAGGCCGCAGGCCTGCGTTGGCAAGTCCGGCGGCGATGCCGATGGCGTCCTGTTCGGCGATGCCGCATTCCACAAACTGGCGCGGCAGGGCGTCGGCGAACTCGCCGAGCGTAACGGAACCGCGGCTGTCGCTTGCGACGGCGAACAGGGCTGCATCTTCCTTGGCAAGGGTGAAAAGCGTTTGGGTAAACGCCATGCGCAGTGCCTGCTTAGCCAAGCCAATCCACCCCTTCCACGCCCAGATCGCGGTACGCCTGGGCAAGCTGCACGGCGTCGGGCACCTTGTGGTGCCATTCCGCGCGGTCCTCCGCGCAGGCAAGCCCCTTGCCCTTGTGCGTGCGGGCAATCAGGCAGTGCGGTTTGCCCTGCGGCCGCGGGCCGGTGAAGTAGGTCAGCAGCGCCTGCATATCGTGCCCGTCCGCCTGGGTTACATCCCAGCCGAAGGCGCGCCATTTATCCGCCAGATCTTCCAGGCTCATCACCCGTTCGGTCGGGCCGCTGATTTGCAGGCCGTTGCGGTCGATGATCGCAAACAGATTGTCCAGCCCGAAATGCGCGCCCGCCATCGCCGCCTCCCAGACCGAGCCTTCGGCAAGCTCGCCGTCGCCCATCAGCACATAGGTGCGGTAGGCGGCCCCGGTGCGTTTCGCGCCCAGCGCCATGCCCACCCCCACGGGCAGGCCGTGACCCAGCGCGCCGGAGTTCACTTCGATGCCCGGTATTTTATTGTTGGGATGGCCGATCAGCCTGCTGCCCGCCTGGCTGAAGGTGGCAAGCTCCTGTTTCTTGAAAAAGCCCAGATCCGCCAGGATGGACAAGTACCCCTCCACGCTGTGCCCTTTGCTGAGCACGAAGCGGTCGCGGTTCGGGTCTTTGGGGTTTTCGGGGTCCACGCGCAGCACACCGTAATACAGGCACGTCAGGATGTCCAGGCTGGACATCGTTCCGCCCGTGTGGCCGGTGCCCGCGCGGTGGATCATCGTTGCGGCGTCCGCGCGCCTGCGGCAGGCGGTTTCCGTCAGGGTTCGTATTTCCATCGTCAGCCTCTCGCTTGCAGTTTTTTTCGTTTCGGGGTTGCGCTTTCGTCGCCCGGGCTGATGCTGCGCACGCTGCCGCGTTCCACCAGGTCCACGCTCAGCTCCGTTTTCAGAACGCCGGTTTTCATGCGGGCGGCGACGGATAAAAGCGTCTGCACCGCGGCGATGCCCATTTCCGAGCGGAACACGCGCACCGTGCTCAGCGGCGGGTTGCAGATCAGGCACAGGGCCATGTCGTCCATCCCGATGATGGAAACGTCCTGCGGAATTTTAATGCCGCGCTCCTGCATGGCGCGCATACTGCCCACGGCCATGATATCGTTGCCCGCGAAAAACGCGGTGGGCAGCTTCCGGCCGGAATCCAGCAGCTTCATCATGTCCAGGTAAGCGCCTTCCAGCGTGGGCGTCACATACCATACGTTGCCGGGTTCCAGGCGGATTCCCTTATCCTCCAGCGCCGCCTGGTAGCCCTTGCGGCGGTAGCGGACGTTGGAAAAGGACACGGTGCTGGTGATATGCCCGATGTCGCGGTGCCCGGCCGCATACAGGGCGTTGGTGGCCTGAAAGCCGGCGTCGTAGTTGTTCATCACCACGGCGTTTACCTTTTCGTGCCGGAACAGGTTATCAAGCACCACCAGCGTGGACTTGCAGGGGGTGAACAGGGCAAGCTCCTCGGTGCTCATCTCGGTGCCCAGCAGCAGGATGCCCGTGCAGTCTTCCCCCCGGATCTCCTGCGCGCGCACCGGCAGATCGGCGTCCTTGGCGTGAAGGTGGGTGATCATCAGCTCCAGCCCCGCGGCGCGGCATTCGCGCTGGATGCTCTCGATCAGCTCCGCAAAAAACTGCGTATCCATAACGACTAAACCGTGGGATTTATATACCACCAGGCGGATGTGCCTGCGGTCGGTTTCCATACCGCCCTTGGGCGGCTCGTAGCCCATCTCGGTCGCGATGCGAAGGATTTTTTCCGCCACTTTATCGCTGACGCCCGGCTTGCCGTTGAGCGCGTTGCTGACGGTCGCCGGCGATACCTTTGCCTTTGCGGCGATATCCCTGACCCGTACTTTCATACCGTTCCTCCTCATCGTGCCCCGCTGTTGTTTTTGCCGGGGCCAAGTGCCGGGTTCCCTGCGGATTGGGATCGGCCTTTTGCTGTGACTGAATAAATGCTGAACGCATTATATCATTTTTATAAACGCCCATCAACAAGAAATCCGGTAAAATTCGTAATTTGGATGAAAAACTTATGAAACCAGCCATATTATTGAAGTCTTCCGGGATATAAACACGTAAGTATCTGTTTATATAGAACGTATTAAAATGAGAAAACCGGTCAAGACAGCCGCGCAGACAGCCGGGAAAACGGCACGGGTCCGGCGTCTTGTGCACCGCCGCGCCCGCTGTGCTGCCAACGAAGGGGCGCGCGCAAAGAGGCGGCCGAACCGGCCGCCTCCCTGGTTTCCCGTGCGCAGAACCGGCCCTTCCGGTTCACGGAACGCCTCGCTGCGGCTTTTGCTTACAGCAGGGCCGCAATATCCTTCTCCATTGCGTCGGGCACTACGGCAGGCTCGAAACGCTTCACGACGTTTCCTTCGCGGTCGATCAGGAATTTGGTGAAATTCCACTTGATGACGCCGCCTTTGACGCTGCCGTGTTTTTCCTTGAGAAACCGGAACAGCGGGGATGCGGTCCGCCCGTTGACCCGCGTTTTTTGGAACCGGGGGAAGGTGGTATTGTAATGCAGCGTGCAGAAATCGTAGATTTCGGTGTCGGTGCCCGGCGCCTGGCCCAGAAACTGGTTGCAGGGAAAGTCCAGCACTTCAAAGCCGCGGCTGCGGTATTTTTCGTAGAGAGCCTGCAGGCCCGCGTATTGCGGGGTGAAGCCGCAGCCTGTGGCGGTGTTGACGATCAGCAGGACCTTGCCCTTGTATTGGTCCAGGGAAACCGGGTTGCCCTGCCAGTCGTTGACGGTGATATCATAAAGGCTCATGGGATTACCTCCTTGGTCGGTGGGAAACGGATAATTTTACAGAGTCAATATACACAACTTTGCCGTTTTCTAAACCAAAAACGCCGGTTGGGACTCGCCAGGCAGCGGTTACCCTGCAAAATCGGGGAAACGCGCGGCAGGCATTCCCCCAAAAACAGCGAAATTATGAAAACAGACAAGATCACGCCGGCCGGCGGCCGCTTGTGCGGCGGCCCGGCGCGCAAGAAACGGAGCGGATGCAAATGCAGTTAAGCGACGGTATGAATTACGCGCCGGCGGGGAAACCCGCGCCGGTAGTGAAGCCGGATGAGTTTCCGTTCGCGGCGGTCGGGCTGGATCACGGGCATATTTACGGCATGGTTAACGGCCTGCTGGAGGCGGGGGGCACGCTGCGCTGGGCGTATGACCCCGACCCGCAAAAACTGAGCCGTTTCCTGGCGCAGTACCCCATGGCGAAGGCCGCCCGCAGCGAGGCGGAGGCGATGGAGGACGGGCAGGTGCGGCTGATCGCCGGCGCGTGCATTACCTCCGAGCGTTGCGCCCTGGGGCTTCGCGCCATGAACGCGGGCAAGGATTATTTTACCGACAAGGCACCGCTTACCACAATTTCGCAGCTGGAAGCGGCCAGGGAAACCGCCGCCCGCACCGGCCGCAAGTACGCGGTATACTACAGCGAGCGTATCCATGTGGAAGACGCCGTATTTGCGGGGCAGCTGATTGAGCGGGGAGCCATCGGGCGCGTGATCCAGACCCTCGGCATGGGCCCGCACCGGCTGAACGCGCCGTCCCGTCCGGCGTGGTTTTTTAAGCGCGATCAGTACGGCGGCATCCTGTGCGACATCGGAAGCCACCAGATCGAACAGTTTTTGTTCTATACCGGCGCGCAGGACGCGTCCGTTACCGCCGCCCGCGCCGTGAACTTTGCTCACCCGGAATACCCGGAGCTGGAAGATTTCGGCGATTGCTCTCTGGTGGCGGATAACGGCTCAAGCGGGTATTTCCGCGTGGACTGGTTTACGCCGGACGGGCTTCCCACCTGGGGAGACGGCCGCATGTTCATCCTGGGGACGGACGGGTTCATCGAGCTGCGCAAATACGTGGATCTGGGCACCGAGCGCATGGGCGGGCGCGTGTACCTGTCCAACCGGACGGAAACAAAAACGTTCGACGTGGCGGGGAAGGTGGGGTATCCGTTCTTCGGGCAGCTGATTTTGGATTGCCTGCACCGCACCGAATGCGCCATGACGCAGGCGCACGCCTTCAAGGCCGCGGAGTTGTGCGTGCGCGCGCAGATGCTAGCCAACGCGAAGTAACCACGTTCCGCTTCACACCGTATCCCGCCGCCCATGCGCGTTCATGGGCGGTTTCCCGTCCCCGGAATCCGCGAAGCCATTCCAACGGCGTCCGGCAGCCTGACGGCGGAAATCAATAAAAATAATATATAAATAAATAAAATTAATATTATTATTGACAAAACGATCAAATAAGTGTAGATTCGGGGTAACCGAAGGAGGAAACACGATGACGTACGCAATGACATGGATGTCCGACCTGGATGCGGAGGATTTGAACTTCATCAAGAAATTCATTCTGGCGTCCGGCTCCCTGAAGGAAATCGCCGAGGTGTATCAGGTGTCGTATCCCACCGTACGCCTTCGGCTGGACCGCCTGATTCAAAAAATACAAGTAAACGAACGCGAGGAGCCGGACGCTTTCATCGGGCTGGTCAAACGAATGGCGATCGATGAAAAGGTGGATCTGGACACCGCAAGGACGCTGATACGCGCCTACCGTGAAACGAAAGGGGAATCCTGATGGTTTGGTTCTGGGTTTTACTCGTCATTACGCTTTTGAGTTTCGGGCTGGAATCCTGGCTTGCGCAACGCGCCGCGGCGTGGTACGGGTTTGTGCTGCCCGGCGTTTACTTTACCGCTGCTTGCGTATTTCTGCTGCTCAACCTCCTGCATGTGTTTCCGCAAACGGAAACGTTCGGCGCGTTTCTGGTGGAATACGGCGGCGCCGGGCTCTTCGCGCTGATACTCAAAATCGGGTTTCTGTTTTCGCCGGCAGCCGTGCAGCTGATCCTGTACGGGGTCTTCCGGCGGCGGTATCTGCGCAGGCATCACCCGGCCCGCCACAACCGGGAATACCAAAAAATGATGGCCGACGATCTTTCCTGAACCGCACCGCTTTCCGCCCGCGGAACAGCGATCGCATGCCACAAAAAAAAGAAGCCGCGTGACGGCTTCTTTTGGTTTGGCTTACTTACTTGGCGGGCTTCTTCGGAGCGGCCTTGGGGGCAGCTTTCGGAGCGGCTTTGGGGGCCGGCTTCTTGGCGTCTTTGGGCATGTTCTATTCCCTCCTCCCCTTTGCGAATACTTGCATCATACGCCGCGAAAAATCGCTTGTCAATAGGTTTGTCGCAAGTCGTGCCGCTTTCTCGAAATAACGTTGTAACCCTTGTGATCAAAGGGATACAAAACGTCGTGCCGGGCGCGAAAACCGCCCTGCCGCCCGCTTTTCGCTATGCGCGGGAAGGGCGGTCCGCGGCCTGGGGAATCAGCAGGTCCAAGCAGGCTTCTTCTGCCTGCAAAAGTACGAAATTGCCGCCCAGCAAGGCCGGGTCATGCAGGTGATCCGCGTAATACCGGAAGGCAAGAACGGGGTCCGTGTGGTGGATGCGCATCGCCCGGCAAAGCGGCTGCAGGGGGATCGACAGCGTTTCAGGCTCCCCGCCGCGCAGCCTGCCCTGCAGGATACACTGCTGCCGGAATAAATTATCCGTATCGAAAATCACAAGATGGCACTGCGCGCTGACCGCGCCCCAATCGGCGGCCGCGCCCGTGACCGTAAAATGGCAGTCCCGCAGGCAGGCAGGCAGCGGCTCAACGCGCAGGCCGGACAGAAAATCCAGATACGGACCGTCGATCGGCTCCAGCATGGCCAGCGGCTTGCAAACGGCTGTTTCGCTCGGGTTCTCCCCGAACAGCTTGCGAAACGCGCGCGTGAACACCTCGTGGGATTGGAAGCCGTATCGGAACGCGAGATCGACGATCCGGCACTGCCTGCGCAACAGCTCCGCATAGGCCTGGGAGAGCTTGCGGCGCAGGATATAGTCGTACACGGAAAAGTGCGTATGCCGCGTAAACTCCCTGGAAAAATAAAACTGGGAGTAGTGCACGGCGTCCGCCACATCGCTGACGCCGATTTCCTCGTGCAAATTCGCTTCGATAAACGCGATGCCCCGGGTAATGGCCTCCAGGATCGGCGCTTTCATCGGCGCGCAACCGGTATGTACGCGTCGATCACGGATGCGTCCAGTTTCCCGACGCCCTGGAAACGGCGGTCATACGCCTGCACGATATAGGGCATACGGCGCGTTGCCTGCAGCGCCGGAAGGATTTCCGAGTCCAGCGTCTGCCACCAGTCGCCTGCGATTTCCTGCCCCGACAGCGTTATTTTCAGATACTCTCCCTGGGGAAGCCATTTGGCGCTCAGCCCGATGGGAAGCTCGGCGGTGCGCACTTCCTCGCCCACGAACACCTCGAAATAGCCTTTGGAAGCCGTTTCCTCTCCGTAGACATGCACCTCGTAGATCGTTTCCCTGCCGCACGCATAGGGGCGCTCCGGGTTGGCCTCCATGAAGGCCACAAACCGGCTGCAGGTTTTCCCGATCTCGTTGTCGGCGTCCCAGCCGCCCTTCTGGCAGAATGGATCGCCATAAAAGCTCATCCCACCCAGCAGCATGGAGGGCAGATGTACCAGCTCGGTTTTCAACGGCCTCACTC
>CAYRPW010000040.1:0-11387 GCA_964426145.1 uncultured Oscillospiraceae bacterium | reverse complement strand
CGGACCTGTCCGCCTTTCCCTCCAGACATATGGAGGCATGCTCCGTGGAAAAAGTATTACGCGATAAAAAGGCGATTGCCCTGTTCGTTCTTCCCGCGCTGATCATCTTTCTCGCCGTTATTTTCGTGCCGATCCTCTGGACGGCCGTATATTCCCTGTTCTCCGGGATGCCCGGAGCTAAGTTCGAATTTTATGGTTTTCAAAACTATGTCGATATGTTCTCGAATAAGCAAACCGTGAACGCAATCGCCGTAAACTGGAAATACATAGCCTTCGTTACGCCCTGCCAGGTCGGCTTCGGGCTGATGGCCGCCCTGATGGTTCATTTCAGCGTGAAGAAGTTCAAAACGCTGTCGCGCACGCTGATCTTTATCCCCACCATTTTGCCCGCCGTGGCCGTTGCGCAGATGTTCATCAAAATGTACGCGCTGACGCCCAACTACGGCCTGTTCAACTCCATCCTCGAAAAGGTAGGCCTTGACTCGTTAACCCAGGCCTGGCTTGGCACGTCCGACACCGCCTTTGCGGCGCTTGTGCTGATGGACGTCTGGACGGCCGTGGGTTTTTACACGGTCATCATCTACGGGGCGCTGGTGGATATCCCCGACGAGATCATCGAAGCCGCACGGATAGACGGCGCCAACGCGTTCGGCCTGTTCCGCAGAATTTTACTGCCGATGCTGAAAACCATGATCACCACCTGCTTCGTGTTCAGCTTCACGGGAACGATCAAGATGTTTGAAAGCGCCACCGCGCTGACTAAAGGCGGGCCCGGGCAGGCAACGACGTCCATGACGATGAACATGTACCAGAACGCCTTCAAATTCAACGAATTCGGGTATGGCAGTGCGATCGCGATCCTCATTCTGCTGCAATGCCTGCTGGTCACGCTGCTTGTCAACCGCATCGGGAAAGAGAGGTACTGAGCGTCATGGTCAGAAAAAAAGGCGTCCTGACGATCATCGGAAAAGTTTTAATCGTCCTGTTTTTATTCATCGAAATTTACCCGATCTTCTGGATCCTCATGAGTTCGTTCAAAAGCACGACGGAGTTCACCCTGACGCCCTCCTACGCGCTGCCGCAGGGCATCTATTACCAAAACTATGTGGAAGCCTGGAACCGGGGGCGCATGAGCACGTACTTCGTCAACAGCGTGATCGTTACGTTCATATCGCTTTTCTTCATCATGCTTTTATCCTCCACCAGCTCCTTTGCCTTGACCAAGATGCAGTGGAAAAACCGCGGACGGATTTTGACCGTGTTCTTAAGCGGAATCATGGTGCCCACCGCCGTGGTGCTCATTCCCCTGTACCTGATCTATAACCAGGTCGGGCTGATCAACTCCCGCATGTCTTTGATCCTCACCTACGTCGCGTTCGGGTTGCCGCTGTCGGTTTTCCTGTTGCGAAGTTACCTCACCGCCCTGCCCGACGATATGATGGAAGCAGCGGTGATCGACGGTGCGAATATCTACCAGGTGTTCTGGCATATCGTGCTGCCGCTGATGACGACGGGCATCGTGACCGTGGGCGTCATCCAGTTCTACTTCCGGTGGAACGACCTGATGTTCTCCATGACCTTCGTCAACGACAGCGCGCTGAAAACCGTGCAGACGGGGCTGTTATACTTCTCCGATCAATACGGCAACCGAAACTGGGGCGCTATCTTTGCCTGTATCGCCATCAGCGTGATGCCGACGATCATCATCTACATATCCATGAACAAGATGGTCATCGAGGGCATGACGGCAGGCGCGGTGAAGGGCTGAGCCTGCCGCGCAACACGAAGGGATGAAGAAATATGGCGCTCATCATCAAGGATTTATTCGTAAACCGCCTGCACAACCCGCTCGGGCACGAGCTATACGGCATTCCGCGCCTCAACTGGACCGTTGAGGCCGACGGACCCGCCCGGGGCATGCTGACCCGCGTTCTGATTGCCAGGGACGCGGGGTTTTCTGCGCCCGTGTTTGACAGCGGATTGCAGGAAGCGATCGACGGCATTGCCTATACGCCCGCCATGGAGCAGCCGCTGCCGCGTACGCGCTACTTCTGGCAGGTGCAGGTGAAACTTGCCAACGGCGAGGAAGCCGTAAGCCAAACCGCGTGGTTTGAAACCGCCAAGCTGGACGAGCCCTGGACGGCGGAATGGATTTCCCCGGATTTCCCCGAGGACTGGCATCCCGTGCTGACGCGGGACTTTACCCTGCCCTCGCCCGTGCAAACCGCCAGAGCTTATGTCTGCGGCCTGGGCCTGTACGAGGCGGAAATCAACGGCCGCAAAATGGGCGGCGAGTATCTGGCGCCCGGCCTGTGCGCCTACGACAAATGGCTGCCCTACCAGACGTACGATATCACCGATCTGCTGCGGGCGGGCGGCAACACGATCGAAGTATCGCTTGGCAACGGCTGGTATAAAGGCCGCTACGGCCTGAACCGCAAGAAAATGTTCCAGTACGGCGGGGAGTTCGCGCTGATCGCGGAGCTTTGGATCACCTGCGCGGACGGAACGCAGACGCGAATCGTGACCGACGAAAAGTGGCGCGCGCAGCGCGGCAACGTGCTGTTCAGCGGCATCTTCGACGGCGAGCATACCGACGCGACCCTTGCCCGAACCACCGTTTACCCCGTGAAAACCGTAAGCATTGACAAAGCGCTTCTCATGCCGCGCAAGAGCCCGGCAACCCTGGAAATGCTCACGATCACGCCCGTGGAGATCCTCCGTACGCCCGCGGGGGAAACGGTTCTCGACATGGGCCAGAATATGGTCGGCTTTTTCAGCTTCTTCTGCGATGCGCCCGCGGGCACGAAGCTCCATCTGCAGTTCGGTGAAGTGCTGCAGGGCGGCAATTTTTACCGCGACAATCTGCGCACGGCGCTTGCGGAGTTCGTGTACGTATCCGACGGCAATCCCGGCTGGGTGCGCCAGAAGTTCACCTTCTACGGTTTCCGCTTCGTAAAGCTCACGCAGTGGGCAGGCGAAGTGCGGCTGGACCGCTTCAAGGGCATGGTGCTCTATTCCGACATGCGGCCGACGGGAACGGTGGAAACCGGCAACCCGCTGGTGAACCGGCTGTTCTTAAACACCCTGTGGGGCCAGCGCGGCAACTATCTGGACGTGCCGACGGACTGCCCCCAGCGCGACGAGCGCATGGGCTGGACGGGCGACGCGCAGGTATTTTTCGGCACCGCCGCCTTCAACATGGACGTCGCCGCGTTTTTCGGCAAGTATCTGTACGATATGGGCCGTGAGCAGGAAACCCTGGGCGGCTGGGTGCCCGTGGTGGTGCCCAAGCACGACGTATGGCAGGTGGGCGCGTGCGCGTGGGGCGACGCCGCAACGATCATCCCCTGGTCGCTGTACGTGCGTTACGGCGACAAGGCGATGCTTACGAAGCATTACCCGATCATGAAAGCCTGGGTGGACGCCCTGGTTCAGCACGACACGGATATGGGCGGCGCGCGCCTGTGGAAGGGCAGCTTCCATTACGGCGACTGGCTTTCCCTGGACGTGGAAGACCCGGTTGGCTACCGCTTCGGCGGCACGGAACGTATGTTTCTGGCCACCTGCTACTATTTCCATTCCGCCAACCTGCTGGTAAAAGCGGCGCGTGCGCTGGGAAATACTGAGGACGCGGCGCGCTACCAGAAGCTGGCCGACGAGATTCAAACCGCGTTCCTGCGCGAATACCTGACGGCGGGCGGCCGGCTGGCCGAAACCACGCAGACGGCCTATGTGCTTTCGCTGTTCGTAGGGATACTGCCCGAAGCCGTACGCGCGCAGGCCGCCTACGCGCTGCGCATGAAGCTCAAGTCTTCCGTATATCACCTGCGTACGGGGTTTATCGGCACGGCATACCTGTGCCGCGTGCTCTCCGCCACGGGCAGCAACGACATCGCCTATAAACTGCTTCTGCAGGATGATTTCCCCAGCTGGCTCTACGAGGTGAAGATGGGCGCGACCACCATCTGGGAACGGTGGAACTCCATCCTGCCCGACGGCAGCATCAGCGATACGGGAATGAACTCCCTAAACCACTATTCCTACGGCGCGATCGTGGAATGGCTGTACCGCGACGTGTGCGGCATCGAGCCGCTAGAGGACGCGCCCGGCTTCCGGCGTTTCCGTCTCGCTCCCAAGCCGGACCGGTCGCTTGGCTTTGCCCGCGCCGTGTTCCACTCCCCCGCCGGCGCCATCGAAAGCGAATGGGCCTATGCGGGTGATACGCTTGAGTACCGGTTCCGCGTGCCGTTTGGCGCAACCGCGCTGCTTTGCCTGGAGGGAGAAGCGGATACAGAGCTTGCCCAGGGCGAACACACCTTCACGCGCAGCGTGCCGCAAGTACGGCTGAACCTTGACACGCCCATCCGCGAAATTCTGGCCGACCCAAAGGCCAAACAGGCGCTGACCCAGACCCTGCCGGAACTGCCCGCGATGATGCTGTTTGACATGATGGCAGGCGAGCGCAGCCTGCGCGACCTGATTGCCGAAGGATTTCTGACCGCTAACGACCCAAGACTCGAGGAGCTGCTGACGATATGGAAAACGATCTGACACGCATACTGGCCTACCTGGAAGAGCGCATACCCGGGGTGTTCAAGCAGCCCGGCAAACGCTTCCCCCATCCGTTTATCGACCCGGGTTCCATCTACGACGGCAACCTCTGGGATTGGGATACGTACTGGACGGTTTACGGCCTGATCGCCTATTGCAACACCCTGCCGGCCGGGGATACGGAATTCCGTGAAAAGCTGATCGCCCACGGCAAGGGCAACGTGCTTAACTTCCTCGCCTTCCAGCTGGAGGACGGATACATTCCCATGATGGTCGCCAACAACATACAGGGCGACGGGGAAGAATCCTACCTGATCCGCAAGCACAAGGAAGGCCACATCCTCAACATGCACAAGCCGTTTCTGTGCCAGCAGGCGGCGCTGGTGAGCGATTTCTGCGGTGCGTACAACTGGATTGCGCCCCATGAAGACCAGCTGGAGCTGTACTTCGCCTGTTACGACCGGTACTATCTGCACGAAAAAACGGGGCTGTACGTGTGGGCGGACGACGTGATGATCGGCATGGACAACGACCCCGCCACCTTCGGCCGCCCGCGCTTCTCCACGGCGAACATGTTTTTAAACTCCTTTATGGTGATGGAACTGAACGCCATGGCGAAGATCCTGAAAAATCTTGGCAACGCGCAGCGCGCCGCCCATTACGCTGGGAAGGCGCTGGCGCTTACCGACGCCGTTCAGGCAAACTGCTGGGACAAACGCGACCGCTTTTTCTATTCGCAGGACGTGGATATCAAAACCCGCGCTTACGACTGGTTCCATAAGGGGCTGGGCGTATTCTGGAACACGCTGCCCATCAAAGTGCGCACGTGGACGGGTTTCATTCCCCTGCTGGCGGGCATCGCCACCAAAGAACAGGCGGAAGAACTGCTCCGCCGCCACATCGAGGACGCGGGTACGTTCGCCTCGCCGTCGGGCATCCGCTCGCTTTCCTGCGATGAGAAGATGTACAACCTCGAAGCGACCAACAACCCCTCCAACTGGCTGGGCCCCATCTGGCTGGTGGTCAACTACGTGGTGTTCCGCGGGCTTCTCAATTACGGCTACCGCAAGGAGGCCGAAACCCTGTACAGGCAAACGCTCCGCCTGCTGAGCCGTGATCTGGAAACCACGGGTGAGCTGCACGAGTATTATGTGCCCGAAACGGGCGAACCCGTGATGAGCGCGGGTTTCCTCAACTGGAACATGCTGGTGGTCAACATGGCGCAGGAGCTCGGAATCCCGGGAGGCGGGCGATGAGCGCCGCAGCGCAGCGCTGGCTGCCGTACGAATGGACGCTGCAGGCGGATGACGCTGCCGTACTTAACCCCTTTACCGACGTATCCCTCAAAGCAACGGTTGACGGCCCGGACGGCCAGAAGCGCTTTGACGGCTTTTACGACGGCGAAGGCACCTACAAGGTGCGCTATCTGCCGATGCACGAGGGCGAGTATACGCTGACCCTGCGCTCCAACCTGCCCGCGCTGGACGGGCTGACGCAAACCTTTACGGCGCTGCCCGCACAGGAAGGCAACCACGGGCCGGTGCAGATCGACGGCATGCATTTCCGCCACGCGGACGGCGAACGCTTTTTCGTGATGGGCACCACGGCCTACGTGTGGCACCACCGGCCCGACGCGGTGCGCAGGCAGACGCTCAAAACCTTCGAAACCTACGGGTTCAATAAAATCCGCATGCTGTTTTTCCCCAAGCATTACACCGGCGGCTTCGGCAAGATCGACGTCAGCTACGAACCGCCCTGCTATCCCTTTGCGGGCACGCCGCGCGCGTTTGATTTCAGCCGCCCCAACCCGGCCTATTTCCGGGAATTCGAGGACAGGCTTGCGGAATTGCGCGAACGAAACATCATCGCCGACGTGATCCTGTTCCACCCGTATGATTTCGGGCACTGGGATATCGACGCCGGCATGAACGAGGACGACGCGCTGGCCTACGTGCGCTACATCGTCGCCCGGCTGGCCGCGTATCCCAACGTTTGGTGGAGTTTGGCCAACGAGTACGACATCCAGATGCTGCCCGACAAGAAAACCATGGAAATCGGCCTGCACCGGCGCGACTGGGATGTGATCGGCGAGCTGATCAAGGCCCGCGACCCTTCGCATCACCCGATTTCCTGCCACAACATCACGTTTGGCGTCATCTACCCCGACCGCCCCTGGATGACCCACGTCAGCTACCAGCACCCGGACACCTTTACGTTAATGCAGCAATTGCAGGTCAAGTACAACAAGCCCGTGATCGACGACGAATACCAGTACGAAGGCAACACGCCCGACCCCTGGGGGAACAACCCGGGCGAAGTGACGGTGCAAAAGCACTGGCGCAGCGTGATGGCGGGCGGCTATGCCACGCACGGCGAAGCCTACATCAAAAACGGCAACAACCGCGATATTTTCTGGTCCTACGGCGGCGAAATGATCGGTTCCAGCGCGCCAAGGCTTAAGTATCTCAAGGAAATCATGCAAACCGTGCGCTATGAGGAAATGGAGCCGGATATCGCCGACGGCGATGGCCATTGTTACTTCGCCCGCATGCGCGGTTCGGAAGAATACCTGGTGTACATGCAGTACGATCTGCCCGGCACAACGCTGCGCGTGGGCGAATGGCGCGATCCCTCCGCCCGGTTCAACTGGCGGTACCGCGCGCGGGTTTACGACGTTTGGAACTGCCGCCTTGTAAGCGACGAAATTCTCCCGCCGTCCACCCGCCTGCCGATTACGAAATGGACCGTAGTGCACCTGACAAGGGCGGAATAACGGTCGCAGGCGTTATGCCCGGATAGTTCCCGTACAAGCCCAAAACCCGAAGCCTGGCTAAGCTTCGGGTTTTGTTTGTTCCGGTGCGGCCCGCATCAAAGCAGGCATTCAAACGATAGGCCGGTAAACGTAACCGGAGCGCCCTGCGCGTCTACAGCCATGCTTTCCGTGCTGCGCCCCGTGCAATGAAACCCCGCGCCAAGCAGAAGCCGCACCGACGGCATGTTCGCCTCCGCCGTGCCGCTGATCAGACGGACAAGTTGCAGCTCGCTTTTCGCGTACTCCTTCACCGCGGCGACGGCTTCCCTGGCGTAGCCATTTCCCTGATATCCGCTGTGGATGCAATAGCCGAGGTTTGCCGTCGCGGCGTCCGTCCGGTTGAGCGCGATGAAGCCGATGCACTTGTTTTCCGCTTTCAGGTGCACGGCGAAAAATTCATCCGATCGGATGAAATACTGCAAAACGCCAGCCAGCCCCGCGTCGTCCGTAGGATAGGCGTGGTCGTAAACCGCATACGGCGACGCCATCTTATCCCGGATCAGCGCGGAAAAACCGGCGGCGTCGCTCTGTGTAAAACGCCGGAGCAGCAAACGGTTCGTTTCCATGCAGTTGCACCGCTTTCCAGAAAATATCCGTTTTCTTCGTCAGCGCCATTATACCGGGAAAGCCGTGTCCGGGCAACCGGCAATCCGGCCGCATCACTTGTTACAGTTTGTAACTGGTTCAGCACAGGGCAAAGAGGGTATACTGGTTGGCATCCGAAGCGGCTTTTTTCTCGCGTGTCCGCCGGTTCGGAACAAAC
Source organism: uncultured Oscillospiraceae bacterium (assembly GCA_964426145.1). GTDB lineage: Bacteria > Bacillota > Clostridia > Christensenellales > Aristaeellaceae > CAXXOK01. The sequence goes on along the minus strand of CAYRPW010000040.1, from coordinate 3,258 downwards.
CGAAAGGATGATAATCATTGAAACGATTGCTTATACTTCTCACGGCCGTACTGCTGCTGGGCGTTTTGCCGGCCGCAGGCCTTGCCGAGACGGCGTCCAATGCCGTGCCCAGCAGTGCCGAACTGCAAAGCACCTATACCGCCGAACAGCTGACGCAGCTTTGGGTTGAACTGGGCGCCCTGCTGCGCGCAAACGGCACCTACCCGTTTACCGAGCTTGAGAAAGGCGACGTCGGCGTTGAGGTTACGGCGCTGCAGACGCGGCTGAAGGAGCTTGGATATTACACCAAAGAGGTCGTCGACAATTTCGGCAACGGCACGTACAACGCCATGCGCGAATTTGAGAAAGCCAACGGCCTGAAAGTCAACGGCGTCGCATCCGCAGAAGACCAGAAGGTGCTGTACAGCAGCGCGGCCGTTGCCTACTCCGCCGATAGCGCGTCCAACGATGACGATGACAATGACGACGATAGCGGCAGTTATGTCTCCAGCTCGCCCGACGCCACCTCCGGCGCGACCGCAGCCAAGCCGTAAGCCGTAACCCGTCGGGTTTACGCGCTATTTTAGCGCGGTCATAACTGTTCAAACCGCATATGCCCGCCAGGCGGAAATCCCCCGAATCGTATCAAAGCAGCACGGCAAATACGATGGGAATCGTAACGATGCACAAAATCGAAGTCAGCGCCGCGCCTTTGGACAACAGGGTCGTATCGCCGCCGTACTGGTGCGACATCATCACCAGCATGCTGGCCACCGGCGTGCTCATCATCACGATGCAAACCCCCAGCAAATCGCCCGGGCCGATCAGCGCCTTGAGCAGCAGGCCGCCGAGAATGGGCAGCGCCAGCAGTTTCAGGCCGGAAAACGCCAAAAGCTTCCCGTCCGTCACAAACGAGCGCAGCTTCACCCCCACAAGCGTTGCGCCGATCACCATCATGCTGACGGGCGCGGTGAGGTTGCTCAGGTATGTGATGGGCGTGGTAAGCACGGCCGGCAGCGTAATGTGCAGCAGATACAGCGCGATGGCCACGACGCCGGAAACAACGCCCGGATTGATGGCCTTGCGAAGCATCGCATGCTTTTGCGCGGCCACGCCGGTTCCCCGCTGCAAAACGGTAACGCCGTAGGTGTAGACCAGCAGGTTGAAAAAGAAGATAAACACGGCCACGTATAAAAGCGCAGAACTGCCGATGATCTCCGCGATCAGCGGGATACCCATGTACCCGATGTTGGAAAACACCGTCATCAGCGCGTATGCGTTTTCCTGGCTCTGGTTTAGCTTCATGGCCTTGGGCAGCACTGCTGCCACCGCGATCAGCACCGCGTACATGGCGGCGGCAATCCCCGCCGCGGTCAGCAGCGCCGCGTTGGAAACGATGCGCTCCGCCTGCGACGATTGGATGATCAGCGCGGGGTTGGCAACGTAGATCACGATGGCGGAAAGCTTCCGGCTCGTGTGCTCGTCCAAAATGCGCGCTTTGGCAAGCAAAAGCCCGGTGAGCATCAACAGCAGGAAGATGATCATTTTTTCCAGTATCAGCATGCGGCTATAATTCCTTATCCACGTATTTCCACGGTTCCTATCCAGTGTACAACAGCTGCCGCCGGAAGAGAAGCCTTTCGGCTATTTTTGTGTGATCCTTAGCAAGCGCAGGAAACCCGTGATTCTTTGCTATGCGAACACTAGTTTGCCGCGCCGGATTGTGCTACAATAACGGCAGAGGAGACGGCAAAGGAGGCGGGCGCATGGCCGGTGTTTTCAACGAAGCGGCGGACAGGGCGATCCTCCACTGCGACTGCAACGGGTTTTTCGCCTCCGTGGAGTGCCTGGACCACCCCGCGTACTGGCACGTGCCCATGGCCGTGGCGGGCGACCCCAGGGACCGCAGCGGCATCATCCTGGCGAAAAACGAGCTTGCCAAGAAATACGGCATCACAACCGCGGAAACGGTGTACGCGGCGCTGCGCAAATGCCCGGGGCTTACGCTGGTGCCGCCGCGCCACCGGCGCTACGAGGAGATTTCGGAGCGTGTGAACGCTTTATATCTGCAATATACCGATCAGGTGGAGCCGTTCAGCATCGACGAATCCTTTCTGGACGTCACCGGCTCGCTCGCATATTTCCATACCACCGCGCGGGAACTGGCCAACCGGATTCGCGAACGGGTGAAGCGGGAGATCGGCATCACAATTTCGGTGGGGCTCAGTTTCAACAAAACGTTTGCGAAAATCGCCTCCGACGTGAAAAAGCCGGACGCGACCACGGAAATCACGCGCGGCAACTACCAAACGGCGTTGTGGAGCCTTCCCGTGCGCGATATGCTGTTCGTAGGCCACGCGGGCGTGGAGCTTCTGGAAAGCCACGATATTCACACCATCGGCGATCTGGCCCGCACGCCGCGGCCCATTGTCGTAACCCTGCTGGGCAAAAACGGCGGCGGACTTTGGGATAACGCAAACGGGCTGGACAGCAGCCCGGTGCGCCGGTACGGTGAGCAGGAACCGGTGAAATCCGTCGGCAACGGGATGACCTTCCGGCGCGATCTGCTGCGGGTGGAAGAGATCACCCAAGGCGTGATCGCCCTGAGCGACGAGGTGGCGACCCGGCTGAAAGCCTGCTGCATGAAGGCGCGCACCCTGCAGGTGACCATCAAGGACCCGAAGCTTGCAACCATCACTCGCCAGGCCCCGCTGCCTGCGCCCACCCACCTGCACAAGGAGCTGGCGGACGCGGCGATGGAGATTTTGCGGGCCAAGTGGCGCATCCTGCCCGACGGCCGCTGCGCGCCCATCCGCGCGCTGACGATTACCGCGCAGAACCTGGTGCCGGACGGGGAGGCCTGCGAGCAGACGAGCCTGTTTACACTTTGCGGTGATGCACCGCGCCGCCGCGCGGAGCGCTACGAAAAGCTGGAAGCGGCCATCGGCCAGCTGCGCCGGAAGCACGGCGCGGAGAGCGTTGCCATGGGGTTTGTGGAAAACGAAGCACTGGGCATCCGCCAGTTCGGCCGCCATACGGGCAAGAAAGAGGAACCGGAAGCCGGGCCGAACACTGCAGCAGAAGTAAAACCGCCGCAGAAGCGATGAGCTTCCGCGGTGGTTTTCATTTTTAGAACTATTTTACGGCATCCGCCACACGGCGGACGAGCGCGGCGCGAGCATAACGCCGCCCTCCGCCGCCACGCTTTGCGCTGCGCCGGTATCGAACACCTGTAAAAGCGTGCCGCCGCACGGCATGAACAGAGTTTCGTCGTGCGCG
>CAYRPW010000039.1:0-11443 GCA_964426145.1 uncultured Oscillospiraceae bacterium | reverse complement strand
AGGCTGAGGAAAAGCCCGCGAAAGCGGGCTTTTCCTTTTGGCGCGTTGCGCGCGGGCTGCCGCGCCGCAGTTGCAGGGAGTACACACTAAAAAAGCGCCGGAACGGCGCTTTTTTAGTGTCTCTCCTGTATAACAACGCGTTTAGATTTTGGCTTCGATCACCGGGGACACCAGTATCCCCGCGGGCTTCAGCCTGTATTCCCGGCTCCAGGCGCTTCCCTGCGTGCGCCAGGCGCTGGGGTTGCCGGGGAAAAAGAACTGCAGATCGGCGTTGTGTATGGAGCCGAAGGTATTGTAGCGGTTGCCGTACGCCGTGATCTCCACCGTGTGTTTTCCCGGCTGCGCGCTGACCGGCAGGTTGTACGGCGCCCAGGCGATCACGCCTGCGCGCCTTCCATCCACATCCACCGAGAGCAGCGGGGCGCGGAAGTTGGTCGCCGTCAAAAGGAAATCGCCTCCCGTTTCCACCTCCAGACGGTAGGTGACGTTGCCGCCGTAAAACGGCAGCCCCTGCGCGGCGTAATCGCCGAAGCACAGGCTGCGCACCGGCGGGGTCAGCGCCGTTTGATACCCCCGGACGCGAACGCCGAAATCGCCCAGCAGATAGCAGGCCTCCGCGCCCACGCGCTGCCCGATGGGCACCGTCACCTCGATTGTGTTCTCCCCCGCCCTGAGCGCGGGAAGCGGCACGGTGTGGATATCCTCGTCCACATACCATCCGTCCGCAGCCGGGACAACCTCCGCGCCGTTTACGCAAATCCGGCAGTCCGCCGCGCGCTCCAGCGCCAGCTTCGCGGCGTTTATTTCCACATCGCTCGTGATCGGAAACCGGAAGGTTACCTCATGTTCATACCGCCGCTCCGCCTTGACGGCATAGGGCTGGCACAGCATCCCGTCGCGCCGCTCCCACCCGAAACGGCGGCGCAGCAGCGCGTCGATGCGCAGCACTTCCTCCTCCGGCTCAAACGGGCCGCTGTCCACCGCGAACGCAGCCCAGTCCAGCACGAGCACGTTGGGTTCGCTGAGCGTAACCGCGCATTCCGGCGCAAGCCTGACCGGCTGATACTGGGCCGGGGTTGCCCGGTCCGACGCTGCGCTGTTTTCCTCCACCGAGCCGGACGGGGCCGTGCGCACCGCAAGCTGAAGCGCCGCGGGCAGGGCTTCCCCGGCATCACAGGGTTCCAGAAACAGCAGCAGGCTGTCGTGCGGCCAGAAGGTGCGGTAGATGACGGTCATGCCCGCGCCGTGCTGCGTCTGCATTTCCCGGCGCTCGCCCGTCATCGCGTCATACAGGGTTGCGGTCCACGTGCCCCGGAGCCGTATGGCAATTTCCTCGGCTCTGGGAATATCCGGGTTGGCCGGCGGATTGCCGTGGCACAGGAAAAACCAGCGGTTTTCGCCGTCCTGCCGCAGCTGATACACAAGCTCCGCGGCGCGCAGCCCCGTTTTCAGCGACACCACCTCCGCGTCGCGGGCGGTTTCCAGCGCTTTGAGGATCGCCGTGCGGTTGTAGGGCACGGTATCTGCCGCCGCGGCCAGCGCGCGCACGCGCCCGGAGGGCAATGCGTCCACATAGGCGGGCACCCTGCCCGCGAACACCAAACGCCCGCCCGCCGCCGCAAACGCCTCCAGCCGTTCCACGGTTGTGCCGCGCAGCGTGATGCAATCGGGCACCAGCACGGCGTCGTACGCCATCAGGCCCACCCTGAGCGGGGCGGAACCCTGTGCGCATTGCTCCGGCAGCAGGGATTCGCAGAGATAATCAAAATCCAGATGGCCGTATAACAGCCATTCGGCCAGGTTCTGGAAATCCGCTTCGCGCTGTTTGCGCTCTTCCCCCGTGTGCTCTTCCGGGCCGAACACGAGCCAGTACGACTCGATGGGGTGAACGACCCCGATCCGGCAAACGGCCCTGCCCCGGGTCAGCGCGGTGTTCAGGCGGGAAAAATAGTCTTCCACCAGCTTGTATTCCCTGTACCAGGGAGATTGGGAACCGATGGACGCGGGATAATCGCGCTTGGCTTCGCCCTCCATGGAAACCCAGGTCAGGTGATGCACGCGGACCGTAACGCCCATGGCCGCCTGCCAGTCCCCCTGCAGCTTATGCCCGCGGAAATCGTATGACCAATCCGTAACCCCGTACAGCTCCGAAAGCATGCCCGGGCGGCCGTACTGGCGCACGACGGACTGCGCCTGCTTGGCCGTGGTGTACTCCCGGTTGTCGGTCAGGACGTCGATCCCCGGCAGCCCGAAGGCCGGGTAATTGCGCATGGCCTCGCTCATGGCGTAGGTTTGCCCCAGCAAATAGCGCTCGCTCATCAGGTGCCCGGTGAACAGGATGCCGTTTTGTTCGCACCACGCGCCGATCCGTTTGCAGAAGGCGCCGGTGAAGCGCTGGGCGCAGTGATCGTGATACTGCCACCGCGCCCGGGACGGCGCGCCGTCGGGTTGTTCCCAGAAAACTTCGGGAAGCCTGTCCAGCAGGTCGTACCCGTAGGCCGCCCGGAAGGTTTCCGGGAAATCATCCGTAAAGGTGGTCACGATATCCTCGCCGGCCTGCGCGAAGTTCATATTCCCTTTGGCGATGAAATGCGGCTCATCGGTAAAAATGCCCGGCACGGTTTTGCCGAAATGCGGCCCGAGCGCTTCCCGGTAGCGCTCGTGGGTGACTTCGATAAAACGGTCCACCGCCTCCGGGTTCATCACGTTGCCCGGAGGGTTGTTGTTAAACCAGCGCTGGGGCGCAACGCGCTCCCGATAGGCGTAGTACGTCCGGGCGCCGTCGGCCTGCGCCTCGCCGGGCGCCAGCCGCCGGTACGAAACCAGCTTCCCGGCGCTATCCAGCGCGACGGCATAGCGGCCCAGCAGCAGGCCGTTTTCCTTGCAGGTTTCGGCGGCGCGGGTGATGCGCTTCTCCCGGGGCACCGAACCGTACGCGTAGGGCGTGAACAGCAGATAGGTAAGCGCCAGATCCTCCCGCCCCGCCGTCACCAGGCCGCCCGCCGTGCCGGAGGGGTAACGGTCCTCATCGTAGAGCCAGGTGAGCATATGGTTTTGCGCGCCTTTGGCGTGGGAGGCCTTCACAAGGCGCAGAAATTCTTCCCCCATATACGCGGTGGCAAGGCCGTTGCGGGCGTGGATATGATACCCGCCCATCCCCATGTCCCGGAAAACGTCGATCTGCCGCAGCAGCCGGTCTTCCTTCAGTTCGCAGTTCCATGCCCAAAACGGCGCGCCGCGGTACTCCGCCGTGGGGTTTTCAAACAACGCGGGATCCAGGGATTCCAGGGACCGTTGCGGGTACAGCATAGTCGCCCTCCCAGGCTGTCGCTCGGGTAACCGAGCCCGATTATTCGATTTTCAGCGCGTACGCGCAGCCGCACGGCTTCTGCTGGGGCAGCTGGACTTCCAGCCCCTGCGCATGCTGGGTGAACGCCAGCGGCGCTTCGTGACCCAGCAGCCGCACTTGCCGTATGCCGGGCAGCGACGGGGATTTCGCCAGGGTTTTGACGAGCATTTTCCCGTTTTCCGGCCAGCCGAACGCGATGGCATAGATCGCGCCGTCCTTCACGGTGAAGCGGAAATCCTTGCTCGTGGCCGCGTTCGCCTGCATTTTTCCCTCGCTGCCCTCCGCGATCTGCCGCTTGATCATATCGGGGTTGTAATCCACGTCTTTGGTGACCGTCGGCCCTTCGGCGGCGACGGTATACGGCCGCGTGCCGTAAATCGCCTCGCCGCAAACGCGCAGCCAGTCTCCCACGGCTTCGATCTCCCGCACCGCGTCGGGGTGGAAGGAGCCGTCGGTGCAGGGGCCGATGTTCAACAGCAGATTGCCGTTCTTGGAAACCGTGTCGCACAGCTGGCGCACGATGGCCTCGGCTTTCCGGTATTTGGGTTCCTGCACGATGCACCACGTCACGTTGTCTTCCAGGCGGTCGTCGGTTTGCCACGCAAACGTCTGGGCTTGCGCAAAGCAGCCCCTTTCCACATCCAGAACGCCGATCCCCAGGGGAAAGTCCGCCTGTTTGTAGGTCAGAACTCCCTGCGGGCAGAGCGCGTAATAGCGTTCGGCCATGGCGTAGCGCTGCGCTTCTTCGATGATGCAGGTGCGGCTGTCGAAATACAGGGCGTCCGGCCGGTAGGCCTCGCACACCTCGATCACCTTGTTTTTCCACAGTTCGTTGAACTCCGCGTCGGGATACCGGTAGGGAAGATAGCGGTTGGTTTCCAGCGGCAGGGCTTTCCCGTAGAATTTCTCGTTGGCGGGATCATACACGTCGGCTTCGTTATCGGTGGACATGAACCAGCCCCAGTTCCAGGCGTGGTGGAAGCTTGCCAGCACCTTGATGCCCCGCTTGCGGAACGCCTCGGCGGTCAGCCCGGTGATATCCCTGCGGGGGCCGTAGTTGACGCAGTTGTTTGCGGATACCTTGCTGTTCCACATGGAGAAATTATCGGCGTGCTCGGTCACCAGCCCCGCGTACCGCGCGCCCGAGCGGACGACAAGCTCCGCCCACTGGTCCGCGTGAAACCCCTCGCCGGTGAACGATTTGTAGAAATCCTTATATCCGAACTCCGAAAGCCTGCCGTAGGTCGCGATATGGTAATCGCTCTGGGGCAGGCCTTTGGCGTACATGTTGCGCGAATACCACTCGTTTTGATAGGCGGGAACGCTGTAAGGCCCCCAATGAAAAAACAAGCCGAATTTCGCGTCCCGAAACCAGGCGGGCGCTTCGTGTTCCACCGTTGCCCAATTGACTGTCTTTTCCATCGTCGTCACCATTCTTCCATTCGTTGAGCCGTTGACGGGTTTCCCCCGATGGCAAGCGCCTGCGAAAGCAGGCCGCCGAGCCAGGGCAGCAGGCCGAGATCAAACGCCATAGCCGGCATGATATAGCGCGCGCGCAAATCCTTGGCGTGCACGAACAGGTGCAGCACGTCCTCCGGGGTCAGGCCGATGGCTTGCGGATTGTGTAGCGGCGGAATGCCCGCGACGTCCAGCGCGTTTGTGATCGCCTGTTTCTGCGCAACGACCTCCGAAAGGATGGCCCGGATCTCCGCCCAGCCCGCGCAGGCTTTGCGCGCCCGGGCGCCGAGCGCCGCGGGGCTGTTTCTGCCCTCGTCCGCGGCGGCGCGGATCAGCCCATCGGCCTGCGCGCCGAACATCCGCCGCATATCCGCTTCCCAGCGCGCCGCGTCGAACTGGCGCAGCACGGCGTCCGGATCCGGGGGCTGCGCGCCGTAACCCACCAGCGCTTCGTACATAAACAGCGCCACGCGCACCCCATAGCCCACCTGCACGCCGTGCAGCCGGTGTTCCTCCCCGCGCGCGATGGAGAGCATATCCATCAGATGCGACATCGTATGCTCCGAGCCGGAGGCCGGGCGCGATACTCCCGCCATCGACATCGCGATCCCCGACAGGATCAGCCCCTGGGTCAGCTCCCGGACCGCCGCGCCGTCGCCCCGCATGCACCCCTGCGCGCTGGAAAGCGCGCTTGCACAGGCCGAAAGCATCAGCCGGGCAATCTGCGGGCAATAGTATTCGCCGGTTACGATCTGCGCGATCCGCCACTCGGCGATGGAGATGGCCTTGGCGGCCATATCGCCGACGCCCGCGCCGCAAAGCGCCGCAGGCGCCTGTGCAAGCACCGAAAGATCGCCGAGCACAAAGGCCGGCGTATGGTTATAGATCGTGGTTTTCACGCCGTCCACAACCATAGCCGAGGAGTTGGAGGCATACCCGTCCATCGACGGCGCCGTCGCAATGACGCCCGTCCTCACCCCGGCCTGCAGACCCAGCATTTTGCACAGGTCGTTAATCACGCCGCTGCCCACGCCGATCACAAAATCGCATCCCTGCGCCTGCGCAAGCAGCGGCGGCAGCGTGCGCATATCCGCCTGCGGTTTGGGGATGGCTGGCATGACGGCGATTTTTACCTCCATGCCCGCGCCGCGAAGCTTCTGCGCCGCCCTGGCGCCCGCCGCCGCCTGCGTGTTGCCGTCCATCAGCATAAAGGGTTTGCGGACCTGAAGCTCCCAAAGGAGCGCCGGCAGCTGTTCCAGGGTGTTTTCTCCAAGCACGACGCGCGCCTGCGGCATTGCGTGTTCTCGCCCGCAGGCGCAGGGCCTGCCCGCGATCTCCGCGGCCTGTTCCCAGAGGGCGTCGCGCGCGCCGGGCATCAGCGGCACCTCCGCAGCGCGTCGGCCCAGCCTGCGCGCTGCGCCAGGCGTTCCCCTTCGCCGAGGGCAGGGGTGTATTCCACCGCCGGGATGCGCGCCGCGGCGCATGCCCCGGGCGTATGCCGGTCCAGCACCATATGCCCGATGCCGTACAGGGTCAGCTCTTTTTCCGCGGATACCCGCACGCGGCAGGGAATGAGGTTGCTTTGAATCTGCATCAGCAGCGGGTTCACGCTGCTGCCGCCGTCGGCGCTTAACAACCGCACCGGCTCCTTTGTATCCATACGCATGGCGTCCAGAACGTCGGCGTTCTGATGGGCGATGCTTTCCAGCGCGGCGCGCAGGATGTGCGCCTTGCCGGTGCCGCGGTTCATACCGCAGAGGATGGCGCGGGCGTTTTCATCAAACCAGGGCGCGCCAAGCCCGGCGAACGCGGGCACCAGATACACGCCCTGGGTATCGGGCACGGTCTGCGCCAGGGCCAGTTCGTCCATGGACTGCATCAGCTTCATGTCGTCCCTGAGCCACATCAGGGTATCGGCCGAACAGGTGATGTTGCCTTCCAGCACGTAGCACACCCGCCCGCCTTTGCCGTATCCCACGGAGGACGACAGCCCGTGCGCCGAACGCAGCGGCGCTGCGCCGACGTTGAGCATGATGGAAGACCCCGTGCCGTAGCTGGTTTTCACCATGCCGGGCTCCGTGCAGCCGTGGCCGTAGAACGACGCATGGCTGTCGCCCATCACGGCGCTGATGCGCACGCCGCGCAGCGCGGGAATGGCGGAAATCGTGCCGAACTCGCCGTCGGACATTGCGATGCGTTCCGGCAGCGCGGATAGCGGAAGCCCGAACCGGCGCGCGGTATCGGGGTCCCAGGCAAGCGTTTCCAGGTGCATCAGCTGCGTGCGGCTTGCGTTGGACACATCGGTCGCAAACACGGCGCCTTCGGTCAGCCGGTAGATCAGGTAGCTGTCCACCGTGCCGATGCAAAGCTCCCCGCGCTCAGCCCGCAAGAGCAGCGAGGGCTGCTCGCGCAGAACCGCCGCCGCCTTGGCCGCGGAATAATACGGGGAGAGCTTCAGGCCCGTTTTCGCTTCAATCTCCGCGGCGTGCGCATGCATGCCGTCGGTCAGCCCCTTCGCCCGCACGTCCTGCCAGACCACGGCGGGGGCGACGGGTTTCCCGCTTTGCCGGTCCCACAGTACGGTGGTTTCCCGCTGGTTGGCAATGCCCAGGCCAAGGAGTTCCCCGGGCTTGGTTTCCTTTGTGATTTCCGAAAGCAGCGCGACGGTATTCTGCCAAATTTCCTCCGCGTCGTGTTCCACACGGTCGGGCGCGGGGTGCATTTGCCGGTGAGTTTTGCTGATGACCTGCCGGATACGGCCCTCGTGGTCCAGAAGAGCCGCTTTCGTTCCGGACGTCGATTGATCCAGTGCGATGACGCTGTTCATCCAGGCTCCGTCTCCCTTTGGTTTTTGTTTAGTATACCATAGACCGTTTGAACCAGTCAACGCGCCGCGGTGAACGGATGCTGAACTGTTTTTATACCGTTTAACCCCGCTCATCCCGTTGTTTATGAACGTTTACAGGCAAACCCGGTCCGGCGTTATCAAGCCCGCGGCAGCGGCGTTTGGTAAACCGGTCGCTGTACGGTTCAGTATGCGTTCAGTTCGCGGACGCACATTCCAAGCCGCGCGGAATCCCGTTACGGCGCGTATTGGGGAATGGCGATCTCGCAGCCGTGCCGCATGGCCGATTCGTGCGCGCAAATGCCCGGCGCCGTCCACTGCGCGGCGCGGTATGCGTCGATCCACGGGCTGCGGTTGTCGCAGACCGCGTTCACGAACGCATCCACCAGATAGGGATGCGCGCCGCCGTGCCCGCCGCCCGCCTCGAACGATTTCTGCGGATTGGTTTCGTCATAAAACCTGCTTTTCACGGTAAAGCGGCGGATTTCCGGCGGCAGAAGCTCCGCAAAATCGGGCATGGTTTCCCGCTCCCAAAGCACTTTGCGGCCCCGCCACAGCACGCCGTTCGCATCGAAATTCTTGCCGCCCATGCGCACCAGCAGCGGCTTTCCTTCTTCCTCCACCTGCTGCCATTGGAAGCTTGCGGTCTCCCCGTAAACGTTGAACGATTCGCTGTACGTGACCGCCGTGTCAAACAGCGTGCGCGTAACCTCGGCGCTCAGGGAACCGCCCAGGTCAAACAGCGCGGTTTCAATCGGGTAGGGATTGCCGTACTGCCGCACCAGTTCCTCACGCATCGTGCCCGAACCCAGGCAGCGCACCGATTGCGCCTGCCGCCCGGCGAGCGCCAAAAGTGGGGCGACGGCATGCGTGCCGTAATGCATCGGGGGCAGGCCGAGCCAGTACTGCGGCCAAAATTCCATGTCCTGGTAGTGGGCGCCGCGCAGGAATTGAATTTTCCCGAACTCCCCGTTCTCGTGCATGCGGCGCGCATACCAGAAATGCCGCGTGTACACGGAGGTTTCCATCATCATATATTGCTTTCCCATGCGGCGCACCGCATCCAGAATGCTTTGGATGCCTTCCAGCGTTGTGGCCATGGGCACGGTACAGGCGCAGTGTTTGCCGCTTTCCAGTACGCGCAGGGTTTGCTCCGCGTGCAGCGGAATCGGCGTCACCAGGTGAACGGCGTCGATCGTCGGGTCCGCAAGCACCTCGTCCAGCGAAGCGCGGCGGTCGTCCACGAAAAACGCTTCGCCGGCCGCATCGCGGATCGCCGGGTCGATATCGCACAGGGTAACGCGCCCTACGCGCGGGTGCAGTTTGTAAATCGGTATAAACGCCGCGCCGAAGCTCAGCCCCACCAGGGCGACGTTGATGGTTCCATCCGCCGTCATGCCTTGCGCTCCTCCCACACACCAAGGGCCAGCCGGGGGAACGATATGCCCCGGCTTGCCCGTCTCGGTTTACGATTCATATTCAGACATTCGTGCGGAATGCGTTATGCTTAATCAAGGGTCTGCAAAACAGCCCTTGCGTTGACCATTCGGGATCTACAGAGGCTCTGCCAAGCCGCTTCCTCCATTGTAGCCATTTCCGGGGCGCGCGGCAACCCCTTTGCCGAATTTTGCGGCAAAATATGCCGGCCCATTGCGGGGCGGTGAAAACGGCGGGCGGCGCTTTCCCCTGCCCGGCAAAGCGGCAAGCGTTTCCGCGCGGGCAAAGCGGGGATTGACACCCTTTTAGCCCGATGCTATACTGGCCTGGCATAGAGCCCGACATTTTACGGACGCGCGAAACAGCAAGCCGCGCCAGACGACAGGATCGTTCGCCGTGTTTGCTGTTTTTTTCGCGGTGATTAAACGGGAGGAACTTACGATGGCGCAAGGATATAAGGCGACCGATTACCCGCTGCAGCGCACGGGCGTAACCTTTCGCACAGATGCGGGCTGGCTGCAGACGCTGTTTGACCGGTGCGAAGCTGCCTTAAAGCGCAACGAAGCCGTGTATACGGACAAGCGCGTGCTGCGGGAAGGCTCGGACTACGACGGCGTATGGCTGGAAACCCAGCCGATGGGCGGCGAGATGTATGCCAAGCGGGATCTGGAGGTTGCGCTGAACAACCAGCTGATTTTCATGGAAAACCAGCGCCGCAGCGGGCGTTTCCCCGGGATGATCAAATGCGGGGAGCCGTTCGGTTTACAGGTGTTTTATGATTGGCTGCAGGGGTTTTGCTTCCCAGCGCCTGCGCTGCGGCTGTATTACCTGATCGGGCGGGACGAAACGTATCTGCGGCGGCTGCAAACGGCGCTGCGCGATTTTGACGCGTACCTGTGGACCTACCGGGACAGCAACCGGGACGGCTGCCTGGAAACCTGGTGCACGTGGGATACGGGCGAGGATAACTCCAACCGTTTTGTGCGGTACGGCGTTGCGGACGGCGGTTTCGGCGGGGAGGACGCGCCCGCGGGCCGCGGCAAGCTGCCCTACGCGTCCATGGATATCATGAGCTACTCCTGCCAGACGCGCGAAGTGCTGGCGACGATCGGCGATCTGCTGGGCGAGGCGGACGCAAACGTCTGGCGGCAAAAGGCGCAGGCCGTGCGCAACACCCTGCGCAATATGCTGTGGTCGGCGGAAAAAAGCGCCTGCTTTGACCTGGATTGCGACGGCAACGTGATGGACATCCTTTTGCACAACAACCTGCGGTGCATGTATTACGGTTCGTTCAGCCAAAGCATGGCCGACGACTTTATCCGCGAACACCTGCTCAACCCCGCCGAGTTCTGGACGCCCGTTCCGCTGCCGTCCATCGCGGCGAACGACCCGTGCTTCCAAAACATCAATTTCAACAACTGGGGCGGCCAGCCGCAGGGGCTGACGTATCAGCGCGCGATCGACGCTTTGCACAACTACGGGCACCATGCCGAAATCCGCCTGCTGGGGGATATCTGGCTGCGGCTTTTGCGGGATACCGGCCGCCTGGTGCAGCAGTACGACCCCTTCAGCGGCGCGCCGTGCGTAACCCGCGCCGAGGGAAACGCCCCGGCCGGCGACGAAAGCGAGCGCTTTGAGGGCGTGGCGATGCTCGACGCCGACAGCTATGGGCCTACGGTGCTTGCGGCGCTGGAATACCTTTCGCTGATGGCCGGGGTGAACATCGCCTGCGACCGGATCCGCTGGAGCGCGCTGCCCGCCTTCCCGGACTGCGATTATACCCAGCGGCTGGGAGATGCGGCGTATCGCCTCGCCGCCGCAAACGGGCGGATGACGGCCTTCCATAGCGAACGCCTGCTGTTCCAGTGCACCCCCGGCGTGGAAATCCTCACCGATCTGGCCGGAAACGTTGTGCAGATTGCAGGTATTGACCAAAACCCCGTGGCGCTTTCATTGGCGCTGGGAAACCGCACGTATAAAGCCACCGTCTCCCCCAACGAAATATGGTCGCTCACCTCCGCCGGTCTGCAAAAAACCGCCGCCGCGCCGTTTGATTACCCGTACCGGAAGGGATGAACACAGGTACGCATTTCAATGCACAAACAATAAATGCATGAGGGATTATTGTTTTAACAAATTCCACTTCGCCGTGTATCCAGCCCAGTCCGCAGGAACGGCGGCTGCTCAGTAACGATTCTAACCGTTGCGCACGCTTACGGGTATGGATCTTCTTGCGGAATTAACCGCCATATAAGGCGTTCTGCGTCGTGCTCAGCCAGAATAGGCTGCAGAATCAGAATAACGGATACGCAATAGGAAGTGTTCCTTCCATACTGAAATGTAACTTTATAGAA
>CAYRPW010000038.1:0-11537 GCA_964426145.1 uncultured Oscillospiraceae bacterium | reverse complement strand
TCGTACACGAAGATCTTGCCGTCGCCGATGTGGCCGGTGTAGAGGGTGTTCTTCACGGTTTCGATCACGGTGCGCACGGGGATCTTGCAGACCACGATCTCCACCTGAATCTTGGGCAGGAGGTTGGTTTCCATTTCCACGCCGCGGTAGTATTCCGGGCGGCCCTTCTGCATGCCGCAGCCCAGTACCTGGGTTACCGTCATGCCGGTCACGCCGATGCCGTCCATGGCGGCTTTCAGCGCTTCAAACTTGGATTGCTTGGTAATGATCACGACGTTGGACATCTTCTTGCCGTCGGCAACGGAATCGCTCGTTTTGACCTTGGAGACGACCACGGGGATCGCCTTTTCCACGGGAGCGGCTTCCTGCGGCAGGGAAATTTCCTCGCCCAGGGGGATTTCGCCCTGGCTGAGCATGGGCATGAAGTCCGCATAGCTGCTGATGAGGCCGTGCTCTTCCACGTCCAGGCCGCGGATTTCTTCCGTAGCCGAAACGCGCAGGCCGACGGTCGCTTTCAGGATGGTGAAGACGATGAAGATGGTCACGGCAACCCACGCGATAACCGATCCGACGCCGATTGCCTGTACGCCCAGAAGGTGCCAGCCGCCGCCGTAGAACACGCCTCCGTCCACGGCGAAGAGACCGACCAGAAGCGTACCGATTGCGCCGTTGATTCCGTGCACCGCAACCGCGCCGACCGGATCGTCAACCTTGAGTACTTTGTCAATGAGTTCAACGCCGAACACAACCGCAAACCCGGCAATGACGCCGATGAAGAACGCGCCGACCGGATCGACGTACGCGCAACCCGCGGTGATGGCCACCAGGCCGGCCAGCGAACCGTTGAGCGTCATGGAGACGTCGGGCTTTTTGTAGCGGAACCAGGTGATGATCATCGTCGTCACCGTGGCCGCTGCCGCGGCAAGGTTGGTGGTCATGAAGATATTGCCGATCGCAAATACGTTGTCACCCGAGGCCGACAGGGTGGAGCCGGGGTTGAAACCGAACCAGCCGAACCACAGGATGAACACGCCCAGCGCGCCCAGCGTGAGGCTGTGGCCGGGGATCGCCTTGGACTTGCCGTCCTTGCCGTACTTGCCGATGCGGGGCCCCAGCATCGCGGCGCCGACGAATGCCGCCACACCGCCGACCAGGTGAACCGCGGTGGAACCGGCGAAATCGCGGAAGCCCAGCTGCGAAAGCCAGCCGCCGCCCCAGATCCAGTGGCCGCTGATGGGATAAATGACCGCAGAAATCACAGCGGAGTAGATACAATAGCTGATAAAACGGGTTCTTTCCGCCATAGCGCCGCTGACGATGGTAGCTGCGGTTGCGGCGAATACGCACTGGAACATCACGAAGGTGAACTGGCTGACGTTCTCAGGATGGAACATATCGCCTGAAATCAGGAAGCGGATCGTTCCGACGATGCCGTGATAGGACTCGCCAAACATCAGCGAGAAACCGATCACCCAGAACACGACGGAGCCGATGGCGAAGTCCATCAGGTTCTTCATGATGATGTTGCCGGCGTTTTTCGCGCGGGTAAAGCCGGTTTCCACCATCGCAAAGCCTGCCTGCATGAAGAATACCAGCGCGGTTGCCACGAGCGTCCATACGGTATCGATCGACGATACCATGGAGGGCAGGTCGACGGACGCCACTTCTGTTGCTACATCCGTAGCCAAGGTTGCGAGCAAATGCATTGTCTCTCCTCCTCAATTTACGATATAAAAAACCAAGCCATTCATGCGCTCGTCATTGAGCGATGATCCCTGCGGTGGGCAATCGCGTTGCCGTTCGCATGATGGCTTGTTTTTATCGGGAACGGGGGTGCCTGGGTTGGGCTGTTACCGCTTAACCGCTGCGGAGCTTAGTAGAACAGGATATCCTGGTAGGTGGGCATCGGCCAGTAGGACTTGGCTACGATCAGCTCCAGGCTGTCCGCATACTTGCGGACGTCACCCATCGCGGCTACGATGACGTCGTGGGAATACACGGCGTGCTTGAGCACGTCATGCTCGTCGTTCTGGGCTTCGATGGCCTTGTCCAGAACGTCGGTCGCCTTCGCAAGGGCGGCAACCCCGTCGCTGAGCTTTTTGAGAAGCGCAGTTTCGGTTTCCAGCGTAAGTTCCGGGGCCATGCTCTTTTTGGCGCTCACGGTCAGGGCTAATTCCTTGCTGTAGGCAAGTGCCGCGGGCAGGATCATCGTGTGGGACATGCTGGACATACACATCGCTTCGATGTTGATGACCTTGATGTACTTCTCCAGCCTGATCTCGTAGCGGCTGTGCACTTCCGTATCGGAGAAGATGCCGTGCTTTTTCAAAAGCTCGACGTTCTTCTTGGCGATGTAGTACGGGGCCGCGTCCACGGTGGATTTCAGGTTCAGAAGCCCGCGCTTTTCGGCTTCCACGACCCATGCGGGATCGTAGTTGTTGCCGTTGAAGATGATGCGCTTGTGCTCCTTGAGCACCTTGCGGATGAGGGCGTTGAGCGCCGCGGTGAAATCGGTGGCCTTTTCCAGCTCGTCCGCATACTGGCAGAGGCTTTCGGCGATGGCGGTGGTCAGGTTCGTGTTCGGCCCGGAGATGGACTGCGAGGAGCCGAGGCTGCGGAATTCGAACTTATTGCCGGTGAACGCAAACGGCGAGGTGCGGTTGCGGTCGGTATTGTCCTTGGAGAAGGCGGGGAGCACGTCCACGCCCAGCAGCATTCTTTCGCGTTTGTGGTTTGAGTACGCGCTTTCGCTGACGATGCTTTCGATGACCGCGGTCAGCTCGTCGCCCAGGAACATGCTGATGATGGCGGGCGGCGCTTCGTTGGCGCCCAGGCGGTGATCGTTGCCCGCGAAGGCGATGGATACGCGCAGCAGATCCTGGTAATTATCGACGGCCTGGATGATCGCGGCCAGGAACAACAGGAACTGGGCGTTCTCGCGGGGTGTGTCGCCCGGATCCAGCAGGTTCATGCCGGTATCGGTGGCCAGGGAATAGTTGTTGTGCTTGCCGGAGCCGTTGATGCCCGCGAACGGTTTTTCGTGGAGCAGGCAGGTCAGCCCATGCTTGTCCGCCACGCGCTTCATGACTTCCATGGTGAGCTGGTTGTGGTCGGCCGACACGTTGACGATGGCGAACACCGGGGCCATTTCGTGCTGCGCGGGAGCCACTTCGTTATGCTCGGTTTTGGAGTATACGCCAAGCTTCCAAAGCTCTTCGTTGAGTTCCTTCATGAACGCGGACACGCGGATGCGGATCGCGCCGAAATAGTGATCTTCCAGTTCCTGGCCTTTGGCGGGCGCCGCGCCGAACAGCGTGCGGCCGGTGGTAATCAGGTCGGGGCGCTTGCGGAAGTCTTCCTTATCGATCAGGAAATATTCCTGTTCGGGGCCGGCCGTCGGGTATACGCGCTTGACGTCTTCGTTGCCGAAGAGTTTCAAAACGCGCAGCGCCTGTTTGTTGATCGCCTGCATGGAGCGCAGAAGCGGGGTTTTCTTGTCCAGCGCTTCGCCGCCGTAGCTGCAAAAGGCCGTGGGGATGCAAAGGCTTCCGTCCTTGATGAAGGCGAAGCTTGTGGGATCCCACGCGGTATAGCCGCGCGCTTCGAACGTGGCGCGGATGCCGCCGCTGGGGAAGGAGCTCGCGTCCGGCTCGCCCTGCACCAGCTCTTTGCCGGAGAACTCCAGCAAAACGCTTCCGTCGCCGCGGGGTTTGATGAACGAATCGTGTTTCTCGGCGGTGATGCCGGTCATCGGCTGGAACCAGTGCGTGTAGTGGGTCGCGCCCAACTCCAGCGCCCAGTCCTTCATCGCGTTGGCAACTACGCCCGCGATTTCCGGGTCCAGCGTCTGGCCTCCCTCAATCGTACGTTTGAGGGCTTTGTAGGTTTCTTTGGGGAGACGCTTTTGCATGACGGCGTCATTGAACACGTTTTCCCCAAACCGTTCGCATGAATTCATCACGTACCGATACCTCCTGCTATGATGGATTGCAGCCTGCGCTGCAGAGAACAAACAAAAACGACACCTGCGGACACATCAAATAATCCTCAGCGCCGTTGCTGTATATGCGGAGTATACCGTACCCCGCCTGGGGTGTCAAGGGCAATCGTTGTACTTTGCTTGTACTAACGCCGCCTTCCGGCCCGCGCGTTTTACTGTGCCGGAGCGGGCGAACTCTGCGGCAGATTGACGTAAGGAAGGAACAGAAGCCCGGCTTTCACCACCGCCTGGGACAACAGGGTCTGGAGCTCGTCCTGCGGCATTGCGGCAAGGCTTACGGCCTGGGCGGCGTCGAACGCTTCGGGCGTCCACAGGGCGGTGGTGCTGCCCGCAATCTCCGCGGTGATGCTTTGCGCCATGCCCTCGCCTGACAGCGTAAACTTCGCTTCCATATCCGTAGGTGCGTTCCAGGCGGGCAGGCTTGCGATTTTCAGTTCCGCCGCCAGATCGGTTTTCGAAAACGCTATATAAGCGGCGGCGTCTTCCCCTTGCGGAATGGCAACGGGCGCGACGGACAGCTTCAGGCTCAGGTTCTGGGCTTCGTACCCGTTCAGATCCCTGGTGGTCACCGCCTGCAGGCTCAGGTCAAACGACGCCCACAGGGTTTGCGGTTTCACGCCGTTTTCCTCCGCGCCTTCCACCTTGAGCGTGCCCTGAATGACCGACGTGCCCGTGATGGTATCGTAGGTGTGCAAGCTCAGTTCGGCGCGGCTTTGCGCGCCCGCCAGCGTGAGGGTATGCTCCTGGGGCATATCGGCCCCGCTCCGGCTGCGCACGTAGGTCAGCGTCATCGCGCCGGCCACGCTGTCGTACAGCGGCATGGAAACGGTCAGCTCCTCCGTGTCGCCCAAAAAGCTCACGGTGCGGTGGATCACCAGATCGCCCTCCAGCGGCAGCCCGTCCACGGCGTAGAAGTAATACGGCTGCAGCTCCGGCTCCAGAAACAGCGCCGCCTGCTCGGCGGGCATCAGCGCCTGCAGCATGGGCAGAAGCGTTTCGTCGTTCATCAGGTCGATCAGAAGCTGCTTTAGCTGGGCCTTCACGGCGGCGGACGGCAGGCGGTAGGCGATCTGCATCACGGAGGTGCCGTCCGTAAGCCCGATCATCTGCACGGAATCGCGGTAGCCTTCCAGCCAGAAGTCGATCTTGGTGGCATACTGCTGCAGCGCGTCGCCCATGCCGCCGGTCTCCGCCTGGAGCAGATACGCCGCCATCGGCCTGACAAACGAAACGGCGCCGGGAAGAAGGTCCGCAAGGAGCGAAAGCTCGGTCGCGCCGGGCAGCGCGGCGAACACGTTACCGTTTGCGGATAGCGCGCTTAAGCCGCTTTCCCCTGCCTGAACCCAGCTATCGCCAAGCAGCGAGCTTTTCACATAGGCCGCGCCGTTTTGCAGGGAAATCTCCGCGCTCCCCTGCTGATACTCGCTTTGGTCAAACGTCAGCCGGACGCGGGTTTCGCCGGGCGTTCCCGCGTCGGCATCCTCGGCGCTTTGGATATACGTCCACTCCAGGTCCAGCGGTTTGACGGTGGAATAGGCTTCGCTTTCCATGCCGCTGACGGCGGCCGCGCTCAGCGTGAGCGTACCCACGAAGCCGCTGCCGGCATTGAGCTGTTTCATCAGCTTGTCAAACATCGTATAGGAGAGATCGTCAGCGGTTTGCGCCGTCGCACCCGCGCACAGCAGCATGAGCGAAAGACTGACAATCCCGATGCGGCGGTACCATCGTTTCATACGCTACCCTCCTCAAACCGGCTGCTTACCCGTTCAGGTCGCATCCGATAAAGTTCCGTCCATTGCGCTCGCAGGCCGCAAGCACCGAGTAGGAGCCCGCGGCGGGGTCCAGCACCAGGTCGCCCGGGTTGCTCACGGCCTCGATCAGCGCCGCCTGCAGCTCCACGGGTTTGACGTGAACGCCGTTTCCCGTTCGGACCTTTTCCCCCCAGATGTCGGGAATGGCGTGCGCCTTCCATACGCCCTTGGCTTTGCGCGGCGGGCGCTGGAGCACCACCAGATACTCGCAGGCTCTGCGGGTGCGGTACCCCATGCCCATGCGGCGCTTATCCCAGGTGATCATATCCACGGTGGCGAGCGCCGTGCCGTCCAGCCAGTGCGCAAAACCCGTGCATACGTGGAACTTGTCCATCCACAAAAACAGGTGACCGTTTGGGATCAGCAGCCTGTCGATCTCCCCGATGAAGCGGCGGATGGTTTCCTCCGGCATCTGCATGAGCGCGCACCGGGCTTTGCCGCGCTTGACCCCCTCGTTGCCGTAGGAAAGCTTATCCAGAATCCCCCGGTACTGCGGGTCGAAAAACGCGGCGGTCACGCTGCCGTCGGGGAGCATTCCCATCAGCTCCAGCCCGTCCATCTGCTGGCGCGCGTTGAGCCGCAGGGTTTGGGGAAGCGGCAAAACGGGTGACTGCACACTGCGCTCACCGGAGAACACCACGCGCGCCTGCCGTGCCGCCATGCGTTCGGCTGTCACACCCGCCTCGCCCAACTGCCATCCACTCCTTGGTCTCCGCGCTTTGATTCTACTCCAAAAACGTTCGCTTGTCGAGTTGCCGCAGGGAATTCCATTCCCGTAAGCGGGCCGCTTTTCCCGCGGTATCTGCCTGCGGCGGCGTTCCCGCCCGGAAAACCGCGGAGCCGGCCCTGCGTTCACCCTGCGGCGGGGCGATCATGAACCGTGGGAGGGTTCGCTACTCAAGCATCGCCAGAAAAACGGCGTAGTCCTCGGCGGTCATGCCGTCGCTGAGGATGGCCCTGTCCTCCGCGGGCAGGTCGAGAACGGCTACAATCAAGCCGCCCGCCAGCCGCTGCGCGGCCTCCGCTATCAATATCTGGCAGGCCTCCTGTCCGGCGCTGTCCAGATTGACGGTCGTCATCTCGGCGGGAATTGCATAATCGTTCAGGCCAAGCGGCGCCGAACCCACCAGATACGCCGACTGCTGCGCGGGAGCTTCCACCGCGGTTTGCACGTTTTCCGTCTGCTGCGCCGTTTCCGCGTCCGCCGGGATGATGGAAATTTCCACGGCCGGCGCGCTATGCGCCTGCGCATCCTGTGCGGTTTCTGCCGCCGCCTGCGCCGCGGAGGGCAGGAACGTGAGCAAAACCTTCAGCTGCGTGCGGTTATCCGTCTCCCGCGCGTACGCGGCCGTGCCCGTAAGCTCCAGGCCGTCTGCAACCGGCGCAAGGAGAAGATCCACGGTAACGGTTTCCTCCGTTTTCCCGGTGGTTTCGCCGCCGCGCGCCGTTGTGGTGACGCGCCTGACTTCGCCGCCGCACGGGACCTCGCTTCCGCCTCCGGCTTGCAGCGCAAGCGTTTGAACGCTGATTTCCACAAGGCTTGAACGCCGCAGGGTAACGGTCGTCTCCCCTTCCAGGGACAGGGTTTCCCCTTCCTGTTTCTGCGTAAGGCTTGCGTTTACGGTGCGTGAATCCCGCGTGCCGCTTTCCCGCGCCGCCTCCAGCAAATAGGTTTGCGTTTCCCAGCCCGGGGTGAACGCCCATTGGCATTTCAGGGTGCGCCGGTCGCCGTCCGGGTAGAGGATCGTGCCTTTCAGGTACAGGCAGATGTCCTCGCCGTCTGCATTCTGGTACAGCGCCGCCGTGAAACCGCCGGCAAAGGTGATCTGCGCGAGCTCCCCGCGGTATTCCGCGTCCATGCCGCAGCATAGCACCGCGCGAAGCTGCGGCATAAGAGCTTCGCACTGCTCGGCTGTCAGCTTCGCAACGTAACTGATGCGGCCTTTGCCGATCCCTTTGATCGTATAGTTCGCGGACTTCTGCTCGGTCAGCGGGATGATCTGGTCCGCCAGAGCGCGGTAGCAGGCCCTGAGCTCCCGCTGGGCGGCCAGCATGTCAAACGCGCCGTCCACCGGGGAGGTGTTGAGCCCCTGGGTGATCTCCTCCTGTTCCGGCTCCTCCGCGGAAGGCGCCGCCAGTAAACCCACGGGCGACGCCTGGGTGGACAGCACCCTGCGGTTGGGAAGCAGGGAGGTTTGCAGCAGATACGCGCCGCCGCGGTTTTGCTCGCTCAGCGTAAACAGCGTATGCGTGCCCAGCAGCAGCGTAACCTCGGTCGTCTGCACATCCGAAGCCAGGTCGATTCTGGCGTTGAGCCGGGCATAGCCGAGCACGCGGTTGAACAGGTCGATCCGCGTTTGGTCGAACGGCTGGAGCGTTTCCAGCGTCAGCGTCGCGGACAGGCTGACCGCGCCTTTGCCGGACAGCAGCGGGGAAATCGCCTCGTCCAGCGAGGCGAGCGACGCGGATGCGGAAACGCAAACACATACCAGCAGGGAGATCGTGATCAGCAAGCGTTTGAATTTCATGATGTCTCCTCAAGCAATACCCGGCGGAGCAGTTCTTTTTGCCCGGCTGTGGTCGTGATGGCGTGAAGCCGCCTGCGAACGTCCGCCGCGCCGGGCAGCCCGCGGATGTAGTGGCCGATGTGCGTGCGCATCTGCAGCACCGCGAGCCGTTCCCCCTTGAAGGCGGCTGTCCGGTCGATATGCTCCTCGATCAGCATCAGGCGCTCCTGCGGGGTGACGGGTTGGGCCTTACGCCCATCCAGCGCGGCTTGGATCTCCCGGAACAGCCAGGGGTTGCCCATCGCGCCGCGTCCGACGAGAAGCCCGCTGCAGCCGGTTTGCGAAAGCGCGGCGAGCACGGTTTCCGCCGAATCGATATCGCCGTTGTAGAGCACGGGTATCCGCACCTGCCGCCGAATGTCGGCGACCGCTTCCCGGTCGGCCTGCCCGGCGAACATCTGCGCGCGCGTGCGCCCGTGGATGCACACCCAGCGAAGCGAAAGCGCCTGCGCGGCCTGGACAAGTTCCAGCGCGGAGAGGTTTTGCGCGTCGAACCCGAGCCGCATCTTCACCGTCACGGGCAGGTCGGTAGCCGCCTTGACGGCCTCCATGATCCGCACGGCAAGCTCCGGCGTTTTCATCAGCCCGCTGCCCTCGCCGGTGCTCACCACCTTGCGCACCGGGCAGCCCATGTTGATATCGATGCTCTGAAAGCGGCGAAGCTGGGTTGCCCGCGCCGCCGCCTCGCTCATCAGCACGGGATCCTTGCCGAATATCTGCACGGCGGTGTTCGTTTCCTCCGGGGCTACGGCGAGCAGCAGCCGATACACGGGGTTATTGTCCCTGGCGTGCATCCAGCCGATCACACTGACCATTTCGGTACAGGCATAGTTTGCGCCCATACGGTAACACAGCGCGCGCATGGTTTGGTCCGTAAGCCCGGCCATCGGCGCGGCGCCGAGGATCGGTTTATCCATGCGTTGCCTGCGGGAACACGGCCACGCGGCCTTCGGTTTCGGGGTATGGCAGCAGCGTCAGTTCGTAGGGGTCTCCCATGCGCAGGCCCTGCGGCGGCGAGGGAATGCGCCCGTCCTTGACGGTCCAGCTCGGCGCCAGGCAGGCGTCGACGCGCACGCGCGGCTTGCCTTCGGCAAAAAAGACGTCCGGCTTCGCCCGCTCGTCCAGCGCGTACTGCCAGGCCGCGTCCGCCTCCGGCAGCGGCAGCGCCATCAAAAGGGAACGGTAAAAAACGCTCACACTGCCGCGGTGGCCGGGTTTGAGAATCGGCTTGCAGCTCATATCCAGCGCTATCTGATCGCCGTTTTGGAACACGCGGCGCAGCGTATAAAGCGCTCCGCTGTCCGTCATACGGGGTTTCTCCCCGCCGACGGTGATCCGGGCGTTATCCGCATAGCCGGGCACGCGGATGGACAGCGTAAACTGCACCGGCTGTTTGGCTTCCACGCTCAGGCGCAGATTGCCCTCGGCGTTCACCTTCACCGCCACGCGCACGGGCACGCCGTTCATCCGGGTCAGGCAAACGCTGTCGTAAGGCAGCAGCAGCGCAAGTTCCGCCTCGCCCTTGACCATCCAAACGGAGCGGCGCACGGCGGTCACCGCGCGCAGCAGCGCGCTGACGTCCGCACGGGACGGCGGCTGGGCTTCGCAGGCCGGGTCGTTGGCCTCGCGGTTGACGGACTGGCGCGGATAGACGCCGCTCCCGGCAAATACGGCGGCCAGCGCGTTGTCCGTTATGCGCTCCATGCGTTCGGCCACGGCGAGATCGCCCCCCGCCGTCAGCAAATCGTGCAGCGCTTCCAAGAACGCGCACAGGGACCGCAGGTCCACAGCCGCCGAAGGCTCCCGCCCCGCCAGATACGGATCGGCGGCGTACGCGCCCAGGGGAAGGCCGTGAAAGCGTTCCAGCGACGTAAGCCCCGCCGCCGACGCGCCCGCGTCGCGCGCGGAGCCGGAAAACAAGGCGAACAGCGCCGTGAGCGCCAGCGCGTCGGCCATGATGTGGCCCGTGCCCAGCAGCTTCATGCGGCGGAAGTATTTGGATGCGTCGTCCGCCGCGCCGTCGGGCACGTTTTCCGGGACGAAGGTTTTCAAAAACGGGAAGGAGTGAAACAGCCCCGAAACATCCGGCACCTGGGAACGGATGCGTTCCATAACGTTCAGCAGAAACGCCTGCCCCGTGCGGCGGTACAGTTCCTGCACGCTGCGCATCAAATCGGCAGCGGCGGGCAGCAGCGCGTATTCGGTGATCTGCGGCAGCTTGTTTTCGAAAGTTTTCACCGCCTGCAGGCACAAAAGCACGGCGTCCTTGTCCTTCTGGGCGGCGGCGGTTAACACCGCGGCCTGCAGCGCGCAGGCGAACTCCGCAAGGTGCTCGGGCAGCGCCGCGGCAAAACCGCCGATGGCCGGGCAGGGCGGCAGATCGGTATACTCGCCGAGTTTGGAGGCCAGCACCGCGTCCAAAGGCGGTACGGTATCGGGGTTGGTCAAGGCAAGCACGCGGTCCGCAAGCGCGCGAAGGCTGCCCTCCAGGTGCACCGCCCCGTCCGGCAGCGCTACGTAGACGGGATCCACCAGCGGCGCGCGGCAGGTTTGCTGATAACTTGGCATTGGGTTTCTCCTCACGGCATATCGGATAGGGTATCCTTATCAATTATACGTGGTTTTAACGGTGCGTCAAGCAACGAAGGTGAGCGTGTGTTCAGTGAACACAGCCGCGAAGCGGCTAGCGAACCGGAGTTGGGAGCTTTTACGGGGCAACAGAAGCGAGTGTGTGCCCTGTGGGCACTTGCCCGAAGGGCAAAACGAACTGGAGTTGGGAGCTTTTACAGAGCACAGCGACCGTGAGAGGGAGCTGTGCGACAATAAAAGCGAGTGGACGACCGAGGGAGGGAGCTGTGCGACTATAAAAGCGAGTGTAAAATCATGGCAATACAGTACCCGATTATAAGCTGACGGAACACCACGGCAAAGCGGTGAGTGAACCGGTGTTTGGTGCTTTATCAGAATACAGCGACCATTGAAGGGAGTTGTGCAACAATAAAAGCGAGTATCAAGAAGGTGAGCGTGTGTAGGTGAAGTACGTCCCGCCCCCGCTCCGATTGACAGCGCATGCCGGACATGGTATTCTTCCCCTGCGGTAAGGCGGCCAAACGATCGCATGGTTTTCCATGAGGAAAGTCCGAGCATCGCAGGGCAGGG
>CAYRPW010000037.1:8392-11619 GCA_964426145.1 uncultured Oscillospiraceae bacterium | reverse complement strand
AAAACGTGAACGTGTAGATGAAATCGCTGGGCTGCAGCTCCCACGGGCGCAGATAGGTAAACGTAACGCTCGCCACGCCTTCATTAAGCCCGCCGACCGTCCACGAGCGCTCGCCGCCCTGGCCGAGCGCGGGCTGGCCGTCCGCGCCTTCGGGCGCCGTATAGCCGTGATCGGCAACGGATAAAACCGTATCGTCGCTGACGACGGAATACCACTGATACCCGGTGGTGGGGTTTTCGTTCAATGTGATGAGGTATAGGATCGTCGTATCCGCCTGCGCGAACCCGCAACCAAGCGCCAGGCAAAGCGCCAGAAGGAAAGCCGCTTTCTTCATGTGGAACCCCTCCGGTATCAAAAAATCCGAAGTCCCGGTCCGCCTGCGGTTATGGCGCGTCCTCCGCCCCGTGTAGCGCGCGTTCCGCCTCGGCATAGGAATATCCCCGCCTGAGCATCGCGGCCATGGCCTTGCGCCGGGCGTCCGCCGCAGGGTGGGTCCGGTAGCGTTTCAGCAGCTTCTCCGCCAGGGCTGCCGCGCTTTCCCCCTGCTTCCGGCTTCCCAGCGCCTCGACCGCCTGCTGCGCCGCCGTTTCGTCCACGCCCTTTTGTCTGAGCTCGTATAAAATGCGCGCGCTGCCGATCTGCCGCGCCGAGCGCTCCCGCGCCCATTGCACGGCAAAGGTTTCATCGTTGACAAGGCTCAGGGTTTTCAGCTTTTCGAGCACCATTTCCACGGTGTCGTCCAGATAGCAGGCGTCCGCCAGGCGTTTTTCGATTTCGTACGCGCTGCGCGCGCGCACCGCCAGCAGGCGCACGGCGCGGTTGAGCGCAACCGGGTATTGCGAAAGCAGCAGCGTATGGCGCAGATCGGCTTCGTCCACCCGGTCCCCTTCGCGCAGGGCAAGGGTTCGCTGGTCGCCGCGCGTCAGGCGCAGCGTGATGCGGTCGTTCACGGTAACGCGGAACCCGTTTGACAATTCCCGCACCTGGGTTACCACGTCTTTCATACGGTGGCCTCCGAAAGCAAAACGCGGATCAGATCGCGGTTCAGCAGGCTCAGCCGCCCCGCGCGCCCCTCGCTTGCGCCGCTGGTGAAGGATACGAAGCCGTTTCCCTGCTCGTCGAAAAAGAACCCGTTCACCGCGCCGTAGGCAAAGCCCTGATGCCCGAACAGCCGCTTGGGCAGCACCGTTTCCTCCCAAAGCGAGAACAGCCCCATGCCGTGGTGCATGCCCGGTAGAGGCGTCGTCCGATCAGGGTCGGTGAAACGGAGATTGCGAAGCGACTTTGCGTCAAGAAACGCCTTGCCCTCATGCTCGCCGTTTATCATCACGCGGCAGAGCTTTGCCATGTTGCCCGCGGTGATGTAGAGGTTGCCGGAGGCGAGCGTAAAATGGCGCTGCGGGTCCGCCGCGCCCACGGGCGCGGATGTTTGGAACCGTTCCCGGGCGTCGAACGCCGGGCCGCGCCGCGCCGGCAGCACGCGGAAGCAATCCGCAAGCCTGTGCGGGCCGGCCCTCGTGATATCGAACGTCGCCTCCACGCCCAGCGGGCGGAACAGCTCGCGCTGCGCAAGCTCCTCAAAGCTCACGCCGAAGCGCGTTTCCAACAGGCTTCCGATCAGCCCCGCGGCAAAGTTGGAGTAGAGAAACTGCCGGTACGGCGGGTTTGCGGTGAACGTGGCCGGGTCGCTTAGCAGCGCGTCCGCCGCAGCGGGCTTCTCAAGCGCGCGGAAGTACGAAGGGCTGTCCGCGATACCCGCGGTATGGCTTAGCAGCGCGCCCAGCGGGATCGGCGTTTGCAGATGATGCGGGTTTCGGATGGGGCGGTGCCAGAAAGCCGAACTATCTTCCTCAACGCTCAAAAGCCCCCGCGTCTGAAGGCGCATCACCAGCAGCGCGCAAACCGCCTTGGCAACGGACGCGCTGCGAAAAACGGTATCTTCCCCGGCAGGAAGCAAGGGCCGCAGCCTTGCGAAACCGGCGGCATAGGTTTCCGCCGGAACCCCCGCGCGGATCACGCAAACGCAGCCGCCGACCGTATGGTGGCGCCGCCAGACGCGCTCCAGCGCCCGGAGCGTTTCCGGGCTGCCGCCTTTCGCCGCGCCCGCTTTCCACCGGCAGCGCTTGCCCAAAACCGGCAGCGCCGCGGCGTACAGCGAATTTTTCAATGCGGAAACCGGCATCAGGCAGTCTCCCCGGGCAAAGCCCGGTAGGGCATCCACAGGAATGCCGCCGCCGACAGGCCCGTATACAGGAAATACGGGGATTGCCAGAGCCACTGCCCGCCGAAGATCCACAGCAGCAGGTAGAGCACAAGGTCGGCGCCGGTCAGTACCAGCGCCAGCCGGTCTTTCCCGGCAAACAGGAGCAGCATGCCGATGCAGCCGACGTACAGGGCGATGGTAACGATCACCCCCGCGAGGCTTGCGCTCAGCAGCGGGCGCAGGAACGCAAGCGCGCACAACAGCGCGTACGCAAGAAAAGGCTTGCCCCTGTGCGTCGGGTACAGCCGTACAAGAAACACCGCCGCGGCCGCGGCGCACATCAGCAGGCTCAGCATCTGGCTCACGCGCATGCCCAAGAGGTACAGGCTGTCGGTGCGCAGCTGCTCGATCAGCGACCGGCCGAAGCCGTAGAGCACCAGATACCACCAAAACACGTCGCCGCGTTTTTTCATGCGTTTGCGCGTCAGCCACAAAACGGCAAACACGCCAAGGTTCCACATCGATTCATAAAAAAACGTAGCCGCGTGCCATACCGGCACGCCGTTTTCCTGAATGAGCACCCCCGCGGGGAAAAACTGCCAGAACGCGTCGGTGATCGCGGGGCCGAAGGCCTCGCGGTTAAAATAGTTGCCCCAGCGCCCGATGGCCTGCGCCAAAATCAGCCCCGGCGCGACGATATCCAGAAGCGAAGCGAACGAGGTTTTCCTGACGCGGCTGTAGATCAAAAGGGCAAGCCCGCCGCCGATCACCGCGCCGTAGATGGCCACGCCGCCGTTCCATACATATAAAATAGAAATTGGATCGGCAGCGAACTCCGGAAGCTTCATCAGCACATAATAAAGCCGCGCGCCGACGATGCCCGCGGGCACCGTAACCAGCACGACGTTGAGCATCGTATCCCCCGGAAGGCCCAGCCGTTTTTCCTCACGCGTGCCCAAAACAAGCGCCAGCAGAATGCCCGTGATGACGGTCGCCCCGCAGTGGTGTGCATAGGTGTCGAAAC
>CAYRPW010000037.1:7253-8382 GCA_964426145.1 uncultured Oscillospiraceae bacterium | reverse complement strand
ATGATCAGCACGCTGTACCATGTGACGCTGCCGAATACAAACCGGCTGTATGGGATTGCCAAGGCGACCGCCTCCTTTGTAACGATTATAACATCCGCAATCCGCCTGTCAAGGAACGCGCGGCAGCGCGGCAGCCCGGCAAATATGGCCGCCGCGGGCCGCGCCCGTTGAACCCCATGGCAAATCGTGTTAAAATACAGGGTATCACGCATTTGGAGGACACGCCCATGGATTATAGAGCCGAATCCCTGAAAAAGCATTACGAGTGGCGCGGAAAGCTGGACATTCAGCCCCGCATGCCGGTCACCAACCGCGACGAACTGTCGCTGGCATATACGCCGGGCGTGGCCGAACCGTGCCTTGTGATTGAGAAGGATACCGAAAAAAGCTTCGAGCTCACCGGGCGCGGCAATTTGGTGGCCGTGATCACCGACGGCTCCGCGGTGCTGGGGCTTGGCAACATCGGCCCCGAAGCCGGCATGCCCGTGATGGAAGGCAAGTGCGTTCTGTTTAAGGCGTTTGGCAACGTGGACGCCATCCCGCTTTGCATCAAATCCAACGACGTGGATGAGATCGTGCGCACGGTGTACCTGCTGTCGGGGAGTTTCGGCGGCATCAACCTGGAGGATATCTCCGCGCCGCGCTGCTTTGAAATCGAGAGACGGCTGCAGGAGCTTTGCGATATCCCGATTTTCCATGACGACCAGCACGGCACCGCCGTGGTAACCGCCGCCGCGCTGATCAATGCCCTGAAAGTGGTCGGGAAAACCATGGAAACCGTGAAATGCGTCATCAACGGCGCGGGCGCGGCGGGAATTTCGGTTGCCAAGCTGCTGATGCGGATGGGCATCGGCGAGATCATCCTCGTATCCAGCCGCGGCGTGATCGTGGAAGGCAGGGTGGAGTTCAACCCCGCGCAGCAGGAAATGGCGAAGGTGACCAATCCCCGGAAGGTGACCGGCACGCTGTCCGACGCGATGGCCGGTGCGGATGTGTTCATCGGCACCTCTGCCCCCGGTCTTGTGACAAAAGAAATGGTGACCACTATGAACCGGGATGCCATTATTTTTGCCTGCGCCAACCCCAGCCCGGAGATCTTTCCGGAGGAAGCCAAAGCCGGCGGCGCCAA
>CAYRPW010000037.1:0-7243 GCA_964426145.1 uncultured Oscillospiraceae bacterium | reverse complement strand
CATGGCCAAAGACCCCATCGTGTTTCCGATGTCCAACCCGACGCCCGAAATCGAGCCAGAGGAAGCCCTTGGGGCCGGGGCTGCGGTGGTGGGCACCGGCCGCAGCGACTACGATAACCAGATCAACAACGTGCTGGCATTCCCGGGCATACTGCGCGGCGCGCTGGACACCCGTTCCCGCTGCATTAACGAAGAGATGAAGCTGGCAGCCGCCTATGCGATCGCGGGGCTGATCACCGACGAAGACCGCAGCCCGCAATACGTGATTCCCCTGGCGTTTGACAAGCGCGTAGGGCCCGCCGTAGGCCAGGCCGTGGCCGAGGCCGCCGTGCGAAGCGGCGTTGCCCGCAAGCTGCCGGGCGCTTGAGCCACGGGCATTTCCGCGGTTTTCCGCTTTTCACCCTTTTGATAGGAAACCGCGGCTCCAACCATCGACCGGAGGGTTTATGACGATCGCGAACACAGCCGAGGCCAAACATCGGCGGATGATGGAAACCCCCATCCCCAAGCTTTTATTCTCCCTGTCCATTCCCACGATCATCAGCATGCTGATCTCGGCTCTGTACAACATGGCCGACACCTATTTCATCGGCAAACTCGGTTCCGCAAGCGCCACGGGCGCAGTGGGCATCTGCTTTCCCATGATGGCGGTATTGCAGGCGGTCGGGTTCATGTTCGGGCAGGGCTCGGGCAACTTCATGGCGCGCGCGCTGGGCGCCAAGAACGTCAAAGACGCCGAGGAAATGGCGTCCACCGCGTTCTTTACCGCCGTGATCACGGGCGTCGTGATCATGGCGGGCGGGCTTTTCTTCCTGCCGCAGCTG
The DNA here is from genome assembly GCA_964426145.1 of uncultured Oscillospiraceae bacterium. Lineage (GTDB taxonomy): Bacteria > Bacillota > Clostridia > Christensenellales > Aristaeellaceae > CAXXOK01. The sequence goes on along the minus strand of CAYRPW010000037.1, from coordinate 6,419 downwards.
ATCCTGCTGCTGGGCTCCACGCCGACCATGGCCCCCTATGCCACGGAGTACGCCCGCTATATCCTCTACGCGGTGCCGTGGCTGATCGCAAGCATCGTGCTAAACAACCAGCTGCGCCTGCAGGGCAACGCGATGTTCGCGATGGTGGGGATGACGGCGGGCGCGGTCGTAAACGTCGCGCTGGACCCGCTGTTCATTTTCACGTTCAACCTGGGCGTTGCGGGCGCTTCCATGGCCACGATGTTCAGCCAGATTTTATCCTTCGTGCTGCTTTTCTTAGGGTCCAGGCGCGGCGATACGCTGCGCATCCGCCTGAAACGCTTCACGCCCAAGGCCATATATTACCGGGGAATTCTGCGCGGCGGCGTTCCGGCGCTGTTCCGCCAGAGCATCGGAAGCCTTTCGATCATCTTTCTGAACACCGCCGCCGGCCGCATGGGCGACCCCGTGGTGGCCGCGTTTTCCATCGTATTCCGCATCCTGATGTTCGTGCAGATGATCGTGATCGGCCTGGGGCAGGGTTTTCAGCCCATCTGCGGGTTCAACTACGGCTCCGGCCGCTACGACCGCGTACGGGAAGCCTTCTGGTACGTCGTCAGAGTGTCGTTTTTCATGCTGCTCACAGGCGCCGTGATTGCGTTTGTATTCGCGCCGCAGCTGATTGAGCTGTTCCTCAAGGGGTATCCCGAGGTGACGGAAATCGGCAGCCTGTCGCTGCGGCTGCAGACGATCACGCTGCCGTTTTTCTCTTTCCTGCTCATGGCAAGCATGCTGCTGCAGACGATCGGCTACGTGCGGGACGCATCCATCCTGGCGGTGGCGCGGCAGGGCTTATTCCTGATCCCGGCGCTGTTCATCCTGCCCCGGTTTTTCGGGCTTCTGGGGCTGCAGCTCGCGCAGCCGATTGCCGATTTCTGCGCGGTGGTGCTAAGCGTACCGATGGGTTTGCGGGTGCTGAAAAGCTTTCGGCGAGAGGAGGCACGGCCCGCCGGAAACGGCGAAGCCGTACAGGCTGATGTTACGGTATGACGCGGTTCTATTCGACATGGACGGTACCCTTCTGGACACGCTGGAAGACATAACCGCCGCTTTGAACCAGGCTTTGCAGAACAACGGGTATCCGGCGCACACCAACGCGCAGGTCGCAACCTATATCGGCAGCGGCTCCCTGCAGCTGATCGAGCGCGCGCTGCCAAAACACACCCCCGCCGGGGAGGTGCTGCGCATCCGGGCAGCGTATCAGCAGGCCTATGATCAAAACCAGGACCTGAGCACGCGCCCCTTCCCAGGCATCCTGCCGATGCTTACGGCGCTGGAAGAGGCGGGCGTAAAGCTTGGAATCATCTCCAACAAGGGTACGGCCAACGTAAAACAGCTGGCCAAAGCCCATTTCGGAAACCTGTTCCACGCCGTTTTCGGCGCGCAGGAGGACGTGCCCATCAAGCCCGCGCCCGATATGCTGCTGGCCGCCATGCGCAAGCTTCAAACGGAGCCGGAAAAAACGCTGTATATCGGCGACGCGCCCGTGGACTTTGAAGCCGCGCAGAACGCGGGCACGGACTGCATTCTGGTGCGCTGGGGCTACGGGGACGAAAATGCGCTGAATACGCTCTCGCCGCTGTTCTTTGCAAGCGACCCGGCGGAACTGCCGATGCTGATCCTAAAGCAATCCTGACCTAGTATGTCCGTACTCCGCTTCGCCTTTCGTTCGCATGCAACCGGCTGAATTCCCTGATGCGGGGCCGCCGCGCCAGCGGTTTCACGCCCGGAGCGCGTGACAATCGCCCGCAATCCGGCTGCCATCAACGATCGGAATTGGTTTTCCAGGAACAGGAGGATGCGCCGTGAATTCGTTTTTCGCCTACCTAAACCGTCTCAAGCTCATCCAGCGCTGGGGGCTGATGCGAAACGCAATCCCCGAAAACGACATGGAGCACAGCATGCAGTGCGCGCTGATTGCGCACGCCCTGGCCGTGCTCGCCAAAACGCGGTACGACCGCGCCGTGGATCCGCAGACCGCGGCAACGCTGGCGTTATACCACGACGCAAGCGAGGTGCTGACCGGCGATCTGCCCACGCCCGTGAAATACAAAAACGCCGAAATCAAGAAGGCCTACAAGACCATCGAATACCTGGCAAGCGAGCAGCTTTACCATATGCTGCCCGACGATCTGCGGCCCGCCTACAGCCCCTATCTGCTGCCCAACCGCGAGAGCTACGAATGGAAGCTGGTGAAGGCTGCCGACCGCATCTGCGCCTATATCAAGTGCGTGGAGGAAAAGAAGGCGGGAAACCGGGAGTTTTTGAACGCCCAGACCGCCATCGCCCAAAGCATCGCCGAGATCGACCTGCCCGAGGTGAAGGATTTCATGCATGAGTTCGCCCCCGCGTACGAGCTATCGCTGGACGAGCTGAGCAGGTTATAAGGAACGCTTCGGGGGTTCGCCCCCAGAACCCTGCCAGGGGACACTTTCGCTGTCCCATGCAAAAAGCCGAGCATGGCGCGGCTTTTTGCATGGGACAGGAACGGCATTCCTGATTAAGGAGACCAGGGTGATGCCCCGCGTGACGGTTTATCGCCCGAAAATCCTCCGGTGCCCCGCGTCCAGCAGGCGGCCGAGGTCGGCGCTGTTTTCCAGCACCTTGGCGCAGCCGATGACGACGTTCTTCTGCGGTTCTTCCGCGGTGGAGCAGGGGATGTTCAGGGCTTCGCTCACCGCGTCGCCCAGGCCGAACAACTCCGCGCCGCCGCCGGTGAACATGATGCCGTAATCGAAAATATCGGCCGCAAGCTCCGCCGGGGTGTGTTCCAGCACGCCGTGAATGCTTTCGATGAGCTGCTGAAGCGGCTCGTGAATGGCTTCGATCACGTCGTCGGACGTGATGCGCATGGTTTTGGGAAGCCCCGTGATGAGGTTTCGCCCCGTGACCTCCATATACAGCTGCTCGGTGCGCGGGATGGCCGAGCCGATGTTGCGTTTGAGTTCCTCCGCCGTCAGCTCCCCGATCAGCAGGTTATGCTTACGGCGCAGATGGCGGATGATGCCGTCGTTAAACTTATCGCCGCCGATTTTGACGCAGTCCCCCACCACGGTTTTGCCCAGGGAGAGCACCGCGATATCGCTGACGCCCGCGGAAATATCCACGATCATGGAGCCGTAGGCCTCGTCGATGGGCAGCCCCGCGCCAAGCGCCGCCGCGATGGTGCGGTCCAGAAGCTGGGTGCGGCGCATGCCGGCGTCAAGCATCGTGGATATGATGGAGCGTTTCTCCATCTCGTTGACGCCCGTGGGCAGCGCCATCACCGCGCGGGGGCGCATGAACACGCGCTTGCCGATCACCTTCATCACGAAGCCTTTGAGCATGATGCTGACCAGCTCGTAATCGGAAATCGTGCCCTCGCGCAGCGGGCGCAGCGCCAGAATGTTGCCGGGCGTGCGCCCGATCATCCTGGCGGCCTCGCTGCCAAAGGCAATCACATCGTGGGTGTCGCGGTCGATGGCGATGACCGTAGGCTCGCGGAGCACGATGCCCTTGCCCTTCATGTAGATCATGATGGTACTCGTGCCCAGATCAATGGCTAAATCGCTGACGCTTGCCATGCTTGACTAAACACCCCTTTCCTGCGGAATTTCGGCATATTTCATGAAAACTCCTTCTCGGTTATCTGCGGCGCAGCGTGCGGATAGAGCACACGGGTCAGCTCCAGCCCGCAGGCGGGCGCCGTGGGGCCCAGGCACAGGCGGTCCCCCGTGGCGACGGCTTGCTGGAACGCGTCGCCGGGCAGCTTGCCCTTGCCGATTTCCAGCATCGTACCCGCTACGATGCGCACCATGTTATACAAAAACGAATTGCCTTCGATCACAAGCGTCAGCCGTTCGCCCTCCCGCGTAAGCGAAACGCGGGATACGGTTCTCACGGTGGTTTTCGCCGTGCCGCCCATTGCCTGAAAGGCGGAAAAATCGTGCGTGCCGACGAGGGTGTTTAACGCTTTTTCCATGGCGGGCAGGTTCAGCTTCACCGGCACGTGCGCCATATAGTTACGGTAGAGGGCGCTTGGGTGCGGGGCGTTGTGCACGCGATAGGTGTAGATTTTCCCGACCGCATCGAAACGCGCGTGGAAAAAGGGTTCCACGTCCCGCCCGTCCAGCACCTTGATATCCGGGGGCAGCTGCGTGTTGAGCGCAAACGGGAAACGGTCCGCCGGGATGGACGCGCGGGTATCGAAATGCGCGCACTGCCCCAGCGCGTGCACGCCCGCGTCGGTGCGGCTGGCGCCGGTTACGGGCGTGTGTTCCCCCGTGAGCGCGCGCAGGGCTTCCTCCAGCCGCTGCTGCACAGCGATGCCGTTCAGCTGGCGCTGCCAGCCCACGTAGGCGGTGCCGTCGTAGCTTACGGTGAGCAGCACGCGGCGCATGCCGCTTTGGGCGGTCAGCCCTTCGCGCACATAGGGGACGGTTTCCACAAACATAGGCTGTCTCCCTCCGCTAAAGCAGGAGATTGCAGGCAATCAGCAGCCCCAGCATTCCAAAGGAGATGAGAAACGCCTGCGCGTCCTCTTTGGTGTAGCGCAGCACGCGCAGCCGCGTTCGCCCTTCGCCGCCGTGGTAGCAGCGGGCTTCCATGGCCATGGCAAGCTCCCCCGCGCGGCGGAAGGCGCTGACGAACAGCGGCACCAGCAGCGGCGTCATCGCCTTGGCGCGCGCCAGCAGGTTGCCGGTTTCAAAATCCGCGCCGCGCGCCTTCTGCGCCTTCATAATCTTATCGGTTTCCTCAATCAGGGTGGGGATGAACCGAAGTGCGATCGTCATCATCATCGCCAGCTCGTGCACGGGGAAGCGCACCTTTTTAAGCGGCGAGAGCAGGATTTCAATGCCGTCGGACAGGGCAACGGGCGAAGTGGTGAGCGTTAAAACAGAAGTTCCCAGCACCAGAAAGATCAGCCGCAGGGAGAAATGCACGGCAAGCAGCAGCCCTTCCTGCGTGATGGTAATGAATTTCCACTGCAAAAGCACGGTTTTCCCGCCGGAAAAGAAGATGTTGAGCACGAAGGTGAGGATGAGCAAAATCCTGAGCGGCTTGACGGATTTGAGCAGCTGCCGGAATGATAGCCCCGAAAGCCGCGCCGTGAGGAACACGTAAGCCGCCGGAATGATGTACAGCAAGGGCGAGCCGACCGTGAACACCATGGCGATGTACACGATGGTAAGCAGAATTTTCGCGCGCGGGTCCAGCCGGTGCACCACGGTGTTGCCGGGCATGTACTGCCCAAGCGTGATATCCTTAAGCATCGCGGTTCACCCCCTTGAGCGCAAGGATCGCATCGCGGACTTCCTCCAGGGTGTACAGATCGTCGGGCAGCGGGAAACCCTCCGCGATCAGCCGGTGGGTAAGCTCCGCGCCCTGCGGCACGCCCAAGCCGATGCTTTTGAGTTCATCCGCCTTGCGGAACACCTCGCGCGGCGTGCCGGTCATCACGAGCGTGCCTTTGCTCATCACAAGCAGGCGGGTGGCAAGCGAGGCAATATCGTCCATATTGTGGCTGACCATGATGGTGGTCATGTTGTTTTCGGTATGGAGTTTGCGGATCATCCGGAGGATGGAACGCCGGCCGGCCGGATCCAGCCCCGCGGTGGGTTCGTCCAAAATCAGCACCTTGGGGCGCATCGCAAGCACCCCTGCGATGGCCACGCGGCGCATCTGCCCGCCGGACAGCTCAAACGGCGACGCCTTGCCCGTGGTTTCGTAATCGATGCCCACCTGTTCGCAGGCCCAGCGCACGCGCGCTTCCGTTTCCTCCTTGGTGCAGCCGATGTTTTTGGGCCCGAAGGCGATATCCTTGATAACGGTCTCCTCAAACAGCTGGTGCTCGGGATACTGGAACACCAGCCCCACCTGTTTTCGAAGCTCCCGCAGCGCCGCGCCCTTTTCCTTGATGCTGACGCCGTTGACGATGACGCTGCCCTCGGTGGGCATCAAAAGGCCGTTTAAGTGCTGCACGAAGGTGGTTTTCCCCGAGCCAGTGTGCCCGAGGATGCCGATAAACTCCCCGTCTTCGATGGTCAGCGTAAGGTTGTGGACGGCGACCGCGGAAAACGGGCTGCCCGGCATGTACGTGTGCGACAGGTTTTCTACTTGGATAGGCATGCCTTCAGCTCCTTTACCATGTCGCCGACCGTTAAAATACCGTCGGGCAATTCCAGGCCCTTTTCCCGGAGCATGCTGGAAAGCAGCGCCATCGGCGGTACGTCCAGCCCCAGGGAGCGCAGCTGCTCCACGCGGGAAAACACGTCTTTGGGAACGCCGCTCATGACGATTTTCCCCTCCGAAAGCACCAGCACGCGGTCGGCCTGGGCGGCTTCTTCCATGAAGTGGGTAATCCACACCACGGAGATGCGTTTTTCCCGGTTCAGCCTGCG
>CAYRPW010000036.1:1800-11636 GCA_964426145.1 uncultured Oscillospiraceae bacterium | reverse complement strand
TGAAAGAAACCACCATGGATATGCTGGGCCAGGCCCGCCAGGTGAAGGTGGACAAGGAAAACACCACCATCATCGAAGGCGCAGGCGAGAAGAGCGAAATCAACGCCCGCGTGGCCTCCATCCGCAAACAGGTGGAAGACACCACCAGCGATTACGACCGCGAGAAGCTCCAGGAACGCCTGGCCAAGCTTGCCGGCGGCGTGGCAGTGATCTCGGTGGGCGCGGCTACCGAGGTGGAAATGAAGGAACGCAAGCTCCGCATCGAAGACGCGCTGGCGGCAACCCGCGCAGCCGTGGAAGAGGGAATCGTTCCCGGCGGCGGTATCGCGCTGCTGAACGTTTTGAGCGCCGTGAAGGGCGAACTCAAGAAGTTTGACGGAGACGCAAAAACCGGCGTGGAAATCATCCTGCGCGCGCTGGAAGAGCCGCTGCGCCAGATTGCCGAAAACGCGGGCGTGGACGGCAGCGTAATCGTGGAGAAGATCAAGAACAGCAACAAGAAGGGCTTCGGCTACGACGCCCTCAAGAACGAGTACGTGGACATGGTACAGCGCGGCATCATCGACCCCACGAAGGTCACCCGCTATGCGCTGCAAAACGCCGCGAGCATCGCCGCGATGATCCTGACCACCGAAAGCCTGGTCACCGATATTCCCGCACCCGAACCCCCGGCGCCCGCCGGCGGCGGCATGGGCGGCATGGGCGGCATGTACTAAGCAGACGATTCCATGGAACGCAAAGGAACCGGAACGCAAGTTCCGGTTCCTTTTTTGACGGTCAGAAGGGTTGGCGGTCCGCCGGGCAGAATAGAGGAGATAAGAAAAATCCGGTTGCAAGGACGGTATTTGTTATGAAAAGCAGCACCAAGGTTTTGCTGAATTCGCATGCCGTAACGGCGTTATGCGAAGCTTCCGGTTTTCCGAACGCGCAGAACGTTTCTCCGTTAGGCGCCGGGGAATTCAACGCCGTGTACGCGTTTGAGCAGGCAGGGCGGAAGTATGCCTTGAAAATCGCTCCGGACAGCCGCTCGCCCGTCATGACTTACGAAAAAAACATGATGCGCTCCGAGGTGTTCTGGTACGAAAAGCTCCGCGCGCACACCCGTATCGCAGTGCCCGAAATCTACCATACGGATTTTTCACGCACGCTGCTGCCCTCGGATTTCTTCATCATGGAGCTGGTGCCGGGCAGACAGATGAACGAGATGGATTTTTCGCCTGCGGAGAAGGCTGCCGCGACGGAGAAATTGCCCCGGATGGCGGCGGAAATTCATAAAATCAAAAATCAGGGGTTCGGCTATCCGCAGTGCGGGCTGTACGGCACCTGGCCGCAGGCGCTTTCCGCGATGGTGCGGGCGATTGTTAACGACGCCGCGGCCATGGGCAAGCCCTGTGCGAATGGCGAAAGGCTGCAAGCCTTCGTTCGCCGCCACCACGGCGTGCTGGCCCGCGCTTCCTGCCGCATGGTAAATTTCGACTTATGGGAAGCGAACATTCTGTGTGATCGCGGGCCGGACGGTATGTGCTATACCTGGATTGACCCCGAACGCGGCTTCTGGGGCGACCCGCTGATGGATTTCATCTGCTTCGAGTTCGACAAGCCTCTCCCTGAGAAACACGCAAGCCTTGCGGCTTACAATGCCGTGGCGGAAAACCCCGTGACGCCCGGGCGGGAAGCGCAAATCCGTTTTGCGTTTGCGCAGGCCTATCTGGGGCTGATCATGGAAGTGGAGCGGTATACCCGATATACGCCCGGGGACGAGGGCTGGAAGCGCAACGACGCCGTTTGCGCTTCTTTGTTCGCAAGTGCTTTCGCCTGTCTGGAGGAGAAATAACCGGCGCTGCGACGGCGAAACGGCTGCAGGATGGTATAAAAATGCAGAATATGGTCGTTTACCGGAAATATCTTGCATTTTCATGGGGACCGTGTATAATAGGCGCGTAGGGTTTCCGCAGAAGGAAGCAAAGTAGTATGGAAGGGCGGTTTTTTTATGAAATTCGTTGTTTTAGGCGCTTACGTACTGATGATGGTCATCGTGATCGCGTTTACGGCAAAGAAAAACCTGTCGCTCGAAGGTTTTCTGCTGGGCGGCAGAAAAGTTGGTTCCTGGATGAGCGCGCTCAGCTACGGGGCCAGCTATTTTTCTGCCGTTATCATCGTGGGCTATGCCGGCTCCATCGGCTATGCGGTCGGCTTCTCCGTAATCTGGGCCGGCATCGGCAACGCGCTGATCGGCAGCTTCCTGGCGTGGACGCTTCTGGCCAAGCCCACGCGTGTGATGGGCGAACGGCTGGACGTGAAAACGCTGCCCAGCTTCTTTGAGAAGCGGTACAGTTCGAAAACCCTGAAAATTATCGCCAGCCTGATTATCTTCGTATTCCTCATTCCCTACAGCGCCAGCGTGTACAAGGGCCTGGGCAATATGTTCAAAATGGCGTTCGGCTTCGATTATACCTGGACGGTGATCGGCATCGCGCTGCTTGCGTCCATCTATCTGTTTGCCGGCGGCTACAAGGCGACCGCGATTACCGATTTCATTCAGGGCCTGATTATGATCGGCGGTATCGTCGCGATTGTTTTCTACATTCTCAAAGCCGCGGGCGGCGTTACGGAAGGCCTGAACCTGCTTGGGCAGGACGGCATCGGCGGCGCGGGGTTCAACACGCTCTTGCCTCCCGAAGGGAAAGGCGTGTTTCTGGGCAGCATCGTGATCCTTACGTCGCTTGGCGTGCTGGGCATGCCGCAGATGATCCACAAGTTCTTTGCGATTAAGGACACTGCCAGCATTAAGCGCGCAACGGTGATCTCCACGGTCTTCGCGCTCGTGATCGCCGGCGGCGTCTACTTCGCGGGCAGCTTCGGCCGCGTGGTGCTGACGAAAATCTTCACGCCGCAGGGTATCGCGGTGGGGGACTTCGTCAAGGAAAAAACCGCGGATATGATCATGCCCACCATCCTCTCGGATACCACGGTGGTCATGATCCCCGAGATCATGCTGGGCGTATTCGTCGTGGTGCTGCTGTCCGCCAGCATCTCCACGCTCACGGCGCTGGTGCTCTCGTCCTCGTCGGTCATCACGCTGGACCTGATCGGGGCAATCGCGCCGAAAATGAAAAAGGAAACCAGCGTGTGGACCATGCGCGCGCTGTGCATCGTATTCGTGATCCTTTCGCTGGTCATCAATTTCCTGATGCAGAAAACGTCGATCGTATCGCTGATGTCGGTGTCGTGGGGCACAATCGCCGGCGCGTTCCTGGCGCCTTTCCTCTACGGGCTGCTCTGGCGCGGCGTGACAAAAATCGGGGCTTACGCAGGCGTGATCTGCGGCGTGCTGATTTCCATCCTGCCGGTCATCATTACAGGCGATACGAAAACCGTCCCTGCGATCAGCGGCGCTTCCGCCATGCTGGCCGGGCTGGTCATCGTGCCGGTCGTCAGCAAACTGACGCAGAAATTCTCGTTTTCGCCGGAGCATATCTCCTCGATCTTCGACGAAACGAAGGCTGCGTAACGAAACTCATGCAATTAAAAACCCCGCGCATTGCGCGGGGTTCAGCCTGTTGAAAAAGCCACATCTGCGTTGTCACCTGCGCGATGGCGCGGGCATCACGTACGTCCGTGTACGCTCAGACCCGCACCACGCTTGGTTTCTAGCATCTGCGGCTTTTTGAACAGGCTGTCATCCCGCCTCCAAACAGGGTTTGTCAGCGGTCTGAACCCCGCGCATTGCGCGGGGTTTTCGTTTGTGCAGCCGGACGCGAACCTCTACCGGTTTTCCCGCAGTTTGTCCATCAGCTGGGGCAGCACGAGTTCAAAGCGCACGCCGTAACGCAGCGGATCCCCGCCGCGCAGGGTAAGGCGGATCGCATCGTGGGTACAGTCCAGCGCCGTCTGCGCCGCCGCCTCCAGGGGCATGCCGTTTAGCAGGCAGGCGATCAGGAAACTGGCAAATACGTCGCCCGTGCCATGGAACACACCGTCGAACTCCTCCTTGTTCAGCAGGCAGAACGACCCGGTTTCCCTTTGGTATACGGCGACGCCGGTTTGGCCGGGCTCGATATGGATATCCGTTATCACTACGTTCTGCGGGCCCAGGGAGGCCAGTTCAGCCGCCAGTAACCGCACGTACGCTTCGTCGTAACCGCGTGGCCTGTAATCGCGGCCAAGGAGGAACGACGCTTCTGTAAAATTGGGGATGACGGTGTTCGCCCGTTCGCAAAGCTTTCGCATCTGCGCAGGCATATCCGCTTCCATGCGGGAATAGAGCTTCCCGTGGTCGGCGAAGGCCGGGTCCACAAAAACCTGCGTCAGCGGATCGCACAGCAAATCCATCATGGTCAGAATCTGAGCCGCCTGTTTGCCGGACGCCAGATAGCCGCTGTAAAACGCGTCAAAATGCAGCCCGAGCGTTGACAGGTGCTTGGCAATGGGCAGCAGCTGGTCGGACAGGTCCAGGTGCGTATATCCGGTAAACTCTCCCGTATGCGTGGACAGCAGCGCCGTGGGGATGACCGAGGTCTGGATGCCTGCCGCAGACAATATGGGCAGCGCAACCGTGAGGGAACAACGGCCGACGCAGGAAATATCGTGAATGGCCAGCGCGCGCTTTTGCATGCTACACCTCTTCCATCGTGATGCTTTGGCTGCTGGTTTCCGCTGCCCAGCATTTGTTCCACCGCTTGCGCAGCGTTTGGTAAGCCGCTGCGGCGGCGGACGCGCTTGCAAACGCGCCGAACACCGCAGAGCCGCTGCCCGTCATTTCGGCATAATCCGCGCCGCAGGAATCCAGTGCCGCGATGCCTTCGGTTATCTGGGGAAAACTCGGCTCCAGCGCCTGCCGCAGAACGTTTCCGGCGGTTTTGCGCAGCGTTTCGAAATCGGCGCGCAGCAGCGCCTGTTGGGCCGCGCCGGTATGGGGATGAACGACGCGCAGAAGCGTGTCGTAACGTGCGAAAACCTCTTTGGTGGCCTGCGGCTTGCAGGGCTGGAGGATCACCAGCCGGGTTTCCGGCATGGGCGGCAGCGGCTGCACGATCTCGCCGAAACCGCCGATCCGGGCCAGCCCGCCCGTCAGGAAAAACGGCACATCCGCGCCGAGCGTCTGGGCAATCCCGTGCAGGGTTTCCTGGGAAAGCCCGAGGTTCCACAAGCGGTTCAGCCCCAGAAGCGCGGCCGCCGCATCGGCGCTGCCCCCGCCCATGCCCGCGCCGTGGGGAATGCGTTTCCTCAAATCCATGGCCGCGCCGCCTGCGAAACCCGTTAGCCCGCGCAGGGTGGCGGCGGCCCGCATCACCAGATTATCTTCCGCCGAAACCGCGGGATTGCCGCTGACGGAGAGCGCAAGTTTGTCTGCCTGTTCCAGGAAAAGTTCGTCCGCAAGGCTTACGCTGCCCATCAGCATATCCATGGCATGATAGCCGCTTTCGAGTGTTCCCAGAATGTCCAAAGACCAGTTGATCTTTGCCCGGGCGGTTACCTTAAGCATTGCGTGCAGCCCTTTCATGTGCTATATTGAGCATAGGGTTCCACCCTGTCATTTCGGCAATTTGCCGAACTTTGGGAGGCCCTCCCGGTTTCGCGGGCGCATCGCGTTCCGGCGGCCGCGGTGCACGGATCACCCTGTCAGCGCGGCACGTTTCCTACCTTCGCCCGGTGCCCGCCGGGGTTTCGTACCCATGGATTGCCCGATGACGATCGAAGGCTTGCAGCCATGCATGCGCCGATCGAAATCGATCTTATTATAACAGGTTTTTGGAGGTTGGCAATGAACGCAGGGAAAGGGGTTCCGATCCTGATTTCGCTGGATGCGAAGTTCACCGCGGAAGGGCAGGCGGAAGATTCCATGCGCCTGATTACGACGGGTGAGCTTGTGAAGAATGCCGAAGGCTATGTCATTCGGTATGAGGAAAGCATCGACGAAGATCAGCCCCCGCATCAGGTGGAGATTGCCATGAAGAAAGACGTCATTTCCATGAACCGCAGGGGCAGCATCGAAGCCGATATGGTGTTTGAAAAGGGAAAACGTTTCGAAAGCCGGTACCGCACCCCTTACGGCGCCATGGAAATGGCCGTTTTCTGCACCAAGGCAAACTATACCGTGGACCGCGACGGCGGAGAGATCGCGCTGCAATATCAGCTGGATCTGGGAAACCGTTATGCGGCCATGCACAATATGAATTATCATTTTCTGCGCAAGAAAAGCACATGAACGCGCCGCTGCCCGGCCGGGAACTTCGGGAAATCCTCGGAGGCCGTGCGTTTTTACGCCTGTACGGGCCGGATACCTTCCTTTACGTCAGCGACGCGCCGCGCAGGGTTCCGGCCGGGGATCTGGAACGGATACGGCTTACCATGCGGGAGAAGGGCTTCGATACGCAAGTCAATCCGTCCGGCCTGCTGCTGATCGATTTACAGCCTTCCCGCTGGGAAAGGCTTCTGCGCGCTTTCCCGCGCGCGGGCGCGCTGCCGCTGCCCGGGGATGACCGCCTTGCGCAGCTCTACGCGCTTACCCGGCTGCTGCGGCTGCACCCGGCGGATTTCCAAAACCAGCCGATGGAACCGATCCGGGCGGTGATGAAGCAATTCGGCAGGAAAGGCGGGCTGCCCGCGCTGGCAGCGCGGCTTATGGAGCAATGCGCGCAGCGGCTTCGCCGAAGCGAACCGCTGCCGTCGGCACTTGCGGATGTTCTGGCTTTTTGGCTAATGGAGCAGCAAGAGGAGGCGCGCTCATGATTCTCAGGTACTACGGTCACTCGCTTTTCACACTCACACTCAACAACGCAACGGTGATACTCACGGATCCCTACGGCAGCTTTTGCCGGTATCCGGCGCGGGAGCTGTCGGCGGATATCGTCACCATCAGCCACCATCATTATGACCACGATTCGATGGACATCGTCCGCGGAAAACCGATTGTGATTGATGAAGCGGGGTACTTTCTGCCGGCGGACGACGTGATCATCACCGGCGTTCCCACCTTCCACGATAACCACGAGGGCACGCGGCGCGGCAGGAACGTTGCGTTTTCCATCGAGGCGGAGGGGATGAAAATCGTGCATTTGGGCGATTTGGGGCATTTGCCTGCCGGCGCGCAGAAAGAAGCGCTTTCCGGTGCGGACGTGCTGATGATCCCGGTTGGCGGCACCTATACGCTCAACCCGGAACGCGCTTATCTATGCGTGCAGGCACTCGCCCCGCGCGTCACCATACCGATGCACTACAAAACCCGTTTCAGCGAGGACCTGGGCATTGCGCCCGTGCAGGAATTTCTGGACCGGATGGGGGAAAGCCCCAAGCCGCAGAAGAAATGTAAGCTGAGCAAGGATACGATTCGCGATATGCCATCGCTGGTGCTGATGGACATTGTGGAATAAAGGGGGACGGCCAATGAAGTATGTGTTTATCACCGGGGGCGTGGTGTCTTCCATCGGCAAGGGAATTACAGCGGCGGCGCTGGGGAAGCTCCTGCATTCGCGCGGGTATAAAACCAACCTTTTGAAGCTGGATATCTACTACAATGCCGAACCTTCCCGGCTGGATCCGCTCCTGTCGGGCGAGAGCTTCATCACGGACGACGGCACGGCCGCCGACCTGGATATCGGCCATTTCGAACGGATTGTGGACGTCACCCTGACGGGCGAATCCAGCTATACCACGGGCCGCATCCACAAGCGCATTATGGAAAAGGAATGGCGCGGGGAATACCAGGGCGAGAAAATCCAGGCCATACCGCACGTGACCAACGAAATCAAAGCCTGCATCCGGGAGGTGGCCGAAAAATCCGGCGCGGATATCCAGATTGTGGAGATCGGCGGCACGGTGGGCGATATGGAAGTGATGCTCTACATCGAGGCCATCCGCCAGATGCGCTGGCTGTGCGACAGTTTAAAGGATTGCTGTTATATCCACGTCACGCTCATGCCTTACATCGCCACGGCGGGGGAGCTGAAAACCAAACCGATTCAAAACAGCGTGAAAATGCTCCGCTCCATGGGGATCCAGCCCGATGTGATCATCTGCCGCACCGAAAAGAGCATGACCACCGAGGCCAAGGACAAAGTGGCGCTGTTTTGCAACGTGAAATCGTCCAACGTGATCCAAAACCTCGAGTCCGACGGGTTTTACCAGCTGCCTGTTTCGCTGGAAAAGCAGGGGCTGGCGAAAATCGTGCTGGAGGAGCTGGAGCTGGAGGACCGCAAAGCCGACCTGGGGGACTGGATGGCCATGCTTGCGCGCAAGGCAGCGGCCACCGAAACGGTGTATGTGGCGCTGGTCTGCGCCTACCCCGATTCGCTTAACGCCTATATGTCGGTTACGGAGGCGCTGCATCACGCGGGAACGGCGGAAGGCGTGCTGGTGGATATCACCACCATCAGTTCTGAAGACCTTGATGAAGAAACGGCCGGGCAGATGCTTGCGGCGTTCGATGCGTTCATTCTCCCCGGCGGGTATGAAACGCGCGGGGCGGAGGGCGTGATACTCGCCGCGAAATTCGCGCGGGAAAACCGCATCCCACTGCTTGCAATCGGCCTCGGCATGCAGCTTACGCTTGCGGAAGCGGCGCAAAACCTTCTGGGGCTTGCGGGGGCGAACTCCACCGAAGTGGACCCGGGCACCGCGCACCCCGTGGTCTACCGGCCTGAAGGGCGCAGCCTGAACGGCACCAAAGCGCCCGTGCTTCGCCTGGGCGGCGAGGACGTGCGCTTCCTCGAAGGAACGATCCGAAACGCCTACGGATGCGATACGGCGCGCGAACGCCATTCCAACGGGTATGAGGTGAACACTGCCTACGTCGATCGACTGGCGGAGGCCGGGCTGAAACGAACCGCCGTCAGCGTGCAGGGAGAGTATTCCGAGGCGTTCGAGCTGAGCGGACATCCGTTTTACTGCGCTACGCTTTACCATCCGGAGTACAGCTCGCGGCCGAACCGCCCGCATCCGCTGTTCGTACAATTAATCCGCCACGCGATCGACCGCTGAACTTTTTACAGCTGTTGAATGCACCTGGGCTCCGCCTGCCGTATGCAGACGGAGCCCAATGTGTTATAATTCTGTAAATATTGATTGTGCTGCAATCAAAGGACAAGGAGGTAGACAATGCCCAGAAGCGAGCAGCAAAACCGGCGGCCGACCAAGGATTACGCACCGCGCAAACACAAATCGCAGCTACTCAAAGTCCTGCCGCTGATGCTCCTGTTTGCGGCAGCGCTTGCCGTGATGTACGTCGTCTTTCCCAAAGAGGCGGGCAGGCAGGTGGGCAGCACCGTTTACGACGGCCTGGTCATCAGCGAGGTCATGGCGGCCAACGCATCCGCAGTTCCGGATGAAAACGGGGAGTTTTCGGACTGGCTGGAGATCTACAACGGTACCGGCGCGGACCTGAACCTCCAGGGCGTGATGATTACCAACCGCAGCGACAGGATCACTTTCCCCTTCCCGTCCTATATGCTCAAGGCGGGCGAATACGTAATCGTGTTCGCGACCAACAGCTATCAGCTCGACCCCAGCCTGCCGTTTCACGGCAAGTTCAAAATTTCGTCCGTCGGGGAAAAACTTTACCTGTACAACCCCGATCTGTACCTGATTGACGAAGTCGTCGTGCCCACGATGGTTGCGGATCAAAGCTATGCGCTGACCGGTATCAGCGAAGCGGGCGAAAAAGTATATCAGGTGACGGATTACTACAGCCCCGGCTACGTCAACGGCGAAGAAGGCTTTCTAGCCTACCGCGCCGCCAACGCCCGCGAAACCGGCACGCTGATTATCAACGAAATCTGCCCCGATCCCAAGGTCGGCATTCCCGACGACACCGGAACCGTTGTGGACTGGATCGAAAT
>CAYRPW010000036.1:0-1790 GCA_964426145.1 uncultured Oscillospiraceae bacterium | reverse complement strand
GATTATCAGCCCCCACGGGTATTATCTGGTCTACTGCAGCGGTCAGGACCGGCTGCAGGCCAACGGCGTACCGCATACCAACTTCGCCATCAGCGCGGAGCGCGAAAGCCTGGTCTTAAGCGACAGCGCGGGGCGGCTGATTGACCGCGTCACCATTGAAAACGTTCCCGTGGATTATTCCGTGGGGCTGGATTCAAACGGCGCCTGGACGTTTTTCAAACTATCGACGCCCGGGTTCCCCAATACGCCGGACGGGCAAAGCAAGGTGGATCAGCTGATCCGCAGCTACAACCCCATCGGCGTTATCATCACCGAGGTGATGGTGTCCAACGATACCGTGGCCATCGGCGCGACGGGCCTGACAGCCGATTATATCGAGCTGTACAACGTGTCCGCCGCGTCGGTGGACTTATCCAACTATGGCCTGAGCGACGATCTGGGCCGACCCCGCAAATGGCAGTTCCCGCTGGGGGCCACCATCGAGCCCGGCGAACGCAAAATCATCATCCTCGACGGGCAGACGGAACTCAGCACCTACTACGAGCTTCATACTAGCTTCAAGCTTTCCAAAGCCGACGATACCGTCGTTTCCTTTTGCGATCCCACCGGCAAGGTGCTCGACAGAATCCCCCTTCCCGAAGATATCCCCACCGACCACAGCTACGGACGCTCGCAGGGTTACGCGGGCTTTTACTACTACAACGCGCCGACCCCCGGTTCGGAAAACGGGGTTGGTTATTACGGATATGCAAGCACTCCGTCGTTTTCTATAAACGGCGGCTTATATAAAGGTTCCGTGCAGGTGACCATCACCGCCGCGGAGGGCACGGTGGTGTACTTCACCACCGACGGATCCGAACCGGGGCAGGACGATACGGTTTACAACGTGGGCGACGTGCTGGAGTTTTCCCGCGTCACGCCGCTGCGCGCCAGGGCGTTTGATCCGTCCGGCATGCTGCAGCCAAGCGAAATCATCACGCAAACTTATTTCTTAAACGTTTACCATACGCTGCCCGTCGTGAGCATCATCACCGATCCGGACACGCTGTGGAATCCGGACAACGGGTTGTTTACCGTTGGCCCCAACGTAGACAAATCGGAAGGGATTCCGTTTGCCAACACGGTCTACCGTGAGTTTGGCAAAGAACCCCGCGGCGGATATATCGAGATGTATCTGACCGACGGTACCCGCCTCTTCAGCCAAGGCATGGAATTCAGCCTTCAGGGCCAGTACAGCCTCGATATGCCGCAGAAGACCCTGAAGGTCAAGGCTAAGGCGAAGTATGACGAGAAATATTTCAACGCTTCCCTCTTTGAGGATTTGGAGTTCACCCAGTACAAAGGCTTCGTGTTGCGCAACAGCGGCAACGACGCCGTGTGGACACGCATCAACGACGCGTTCCAAAGCCAGCTGATCAAAGCGTTCAACGCGCAGGCGGAAACGCCTTCGACGGTCATTTATCAGGATTGGCAGCCGGTTGTTCTCTATATCAACGGGCAATACTGGGGCCATTACAATTTGCGGGAGCGCGCAGACCGTTATTTTGTCGTACAGCACGAGGGGTATTCGCTGGAAACAGCAGATCAGATCGACGTGCTGGAGGCCAGCAGCAAGCTGGTATACGGAACGCGTTCGGATTACACCGCGATGATCGAACGGGTCAAGAACAGTTCCCCGGGCACCAGCGCGTCCGATCTGCAGTATATACAGGATCAGATCGACGTGGATAACTACTTTGATTACATGGCGTTTGAGATGTTTTTCGGCAACTCTGACCCCGGCAACATCC
>CAYRPW010000035.1:9814-11672 GCA_964426145.1 uncultured Oscillospiraceae bacterium | reverse complement strand
CGCGATTTCGTCCCGCAGGCGTTTGCCCGCGTCCGCAAGGAGGGTGACGCTGAACTCGCCGGTGGAAACGTCGGTATAGGCCAGCGACGCCCCTTTGCCATGGAAATACACGCAGAGGATATAGGCGTTCGTCTTTTCGTCGAGCATGGAAAGATCGGCGATGGTGCCGGGGGTAACGACGCGGATCACGTCGCGCTCCACGGGCTGCTTGCCTTTGGTGGGCTCGGTCAGCTGTTCGCAGATGGCAACCTTATATCCCTTTTCAATAAGGCGCTGCACGTAAACGTTCACCGCATGATGCGGAACGCCGCACATCGGCGCGCGTTCCGTTAATCCGCAATCCTTGCCCGTCAGCACCAGTTCGAGCTCTTTGGAGGCAACTTTCGCATCCTCGAAAAACATCTCGTAAAAATCGCCGACACGGTAAAACAGGAGGCACTGTTCGTACCTCTGTTTGATGTTCAGATATTGCTGCATCATGGGCGATATGGGCATGTTCGTACCTCTGGGGTCTTAATGGCCGCAGGAACCTCCGCAGCCCTCGCAGGAGCCGGAGCACCCGCTTGCGGGTTCGCCGTTGATGATCTGGCCGATCACGGCGTTGACCTGCTGCATCATATCCGTATAATCGGCGCTCCTGTCGCGCATCGCGTTGATCAGCGGATGGCTGGCGATCAGCGCTTCGGTGTCCTTCACGGCCTCGCCGGCTTTTGCCATGGCTTCATGGTCGAGCGGCTTCTGGCTCATGGCCTTTTGCAGCGCATCCTTGCGCTCGGTATACGTCTGGATCAGCTGCTGGGCCTCGTCGTCGTCGATGACGGCCTGCTCCGCCAGGCGCATGGAGATATATTCGTCGCTGGCGAGTATCGCCTCGCCTAAAAGCTCCGCTTGCAGTAAAACCTTGTCCATTCCTTAAATCCTTCTTTCTCCCCGCAGCGTATTGACGGCTGCCGAGGTGATCTTCACCGGTATTAGTTTACCGATATCCTGTGGATCTCCTGCAAAAGTTACGGTGATATTTCGCCTTCCCTTGCCGGAAACCATGTTGTTTGCCCGCTTGGATAAGCTTTCCACGAGCACCTGTTCTTCCTGCCCGACCATGCTTTGGTGCACGCGGTCGGTGGATTGTTCCACGGCACGGATCAGCGTTTCGATCCGTTTCGAGCAAACCTCCGCCGCGATCTGCCCCGGCAGTTTGGCCGCCGCCGTGCCGGGCCGCGGGCTGTAGATGAAGGTAAACGCCGCGTCGTACCCGATTTCTTGAACGAGCGATACGCTTTCTTCGAACTGTTCCTGAGTTTCCCCCGGGAAGCCGACGATGAAATCCGTCGTGATCCCGATGGTTGGCACGGCCTGCCGCAGCGCCTGCACGCGGCTTAGATAGGCGGCGCGGGTATAGCCGCGGTTCATAGCGGCAAGCACTTCGTCGCTGCCGCTTTGCACGGGCAGGTGCAGATGATTGCAGATGTGCTTGCCGTTTGCCATCACGGTAATCAGCTCGTCGGACAAGTCCTTGGGGTGCGACGTCATAAACCGGATGCGCGGGATGCCGATGCCGTCGAGCGCCTGCAGCAGCTTGGGGAAATCCTTGCCGTCGCCGTAGCTGTTGACGTTCTGGCCCAGCAGCATGATCTCCTGAACGCCGTTTTTATAAAGCGCTTCGGCTTCCCGGAGGATATCGTCCATACGGCGGCTGCGCTCCCTGCCGCGCACATAGGGCACGATGCAGTAGGTGCAGAAATTGTCGCAGCCGTACATGATGGTGATGTAGGCTTTGTAGTCGCTTTGCCGTTTCACGGGCAGGCCTTCGGCAATCCGGTCATCCTCGGCGCTGATGGAAAGGATCTGCCGCCGCTTT
>CAYRPW010000035.1:302-9743 GCA_964426145.1 uncultured Oscillospiraceae bacterium | reverse complement strand
CCCGAAAGCAAGATCGATAAACGGATATTGGCGCAGAATTTTTTCCGCCATGTGCGGCTGCTGAATCATACAGCCGCATACGGCGATGATCAGCTCCGGTTTATCCTTTTTGAGCTGTTTGAGCCAGATGACGTTGCCGAGCGCCCTGCGTTCGGCGTTCTCGCGCACGCAGCAGGTGTTGAAAACAACCAGATCGGCGGCCTTTCTGTCCTCCGCCTCCCGCATGCCCATCCGCGTCAGCATGCCGGACAGGGTTTCGGAATCGTGCGCGTTCATCTGGCAGCCGTAGGTGACGATGGTATAGCTCTCCGGCGCGTGGGTAAGCTTTTGGAATGCGTCGATCGCGCGCATTTGCTCGTCCATTTCCGCCGGGGAGATTAAGTTGGGTTCCTTACGCAAGCGTTTTGTTCCCTTTCCGCTGATAGCCGGTTCCGCCGCAAACCGAGCATGGAACTTTCAGCCTGTCTCGCAGGCTGGCGCCCATACGCTTGCGGGTCATTTCCAGAATGCCAAGCATGGTAAACCCGTGGATGACGGTTTTCTGACGTTCCCGTAACAGGCTTGATTGCAGCGCGTCGGCAACCTGGGCGCGCTGTTCGTCGGTTTCCATATCCACAAAGTCAATCAGAATGATCCCGGACAGGTCGCGCAGCCTGATCTGCGCCGCGATTTCCGCGCACGCCGAAAGATTGAGCTGCAGCTTAGCGTCCGCAGGCGGGTTGAAGGAGCCGGAGTTGACGTCGACGGTGGTGAGGGCTTCCCGCTCGTCGATGATCAGCGAACCGCCGCTTTTCAGCAGCACCGTGCGGCCAAGCGCCGTACGCAGCTGTTCTTCGATTGCGTGTTTTGCCCACAGCGCGTCCATGGATTTCACGTCGATCTGCTCCCACATCAGCCCGGAAGGCGAGGCGGGCATGCGGTTGACCCGGTCGTTACAGGTGACTTTCAGTTCGTAGCGCGGCGCGTAGTCGCGCACGAGCATGGACAGCATCGATTCCTCCCGGTATAAAAGCTCCGGCGCTTTGGCGTATTCCGCCTTCTCCAGGATGGTTTGCCAGCTGGACTGCAGCGCTTTCAACTCGCCTTGCAGTGTGCTTTCGCTCTGCTGCGCAGCCGCGCTGCGAAGCACGATGCCGCACTTCCCCTCCGTAAGCTTTTTCCCAAGCGCCGCAAGTTCCGCGCGCTGCCGCTCGTCTTCAATGCGCTCGGACACGCCCACGAACCGGTTGTGCGGCATGAAGACCACATACTGCCCGGGCAGCGCGATATCGCGGGAAAGGTACGCGCCCTTTTCGCCTTTGGCATCCTTTTTAACCTGCACGATGATCTCCGAGCCCGAGATAAACGCGGTACTGCCCGCAGTCGTTTCGAAGCTTTCCATCTCCCTGGCGGGCAGAAAGCCGCTGTGCGGCTGGCCGATTTTGACGAATACGGCGTCCAGCCCCTTCATCACGCGGTCCACCTTGCCCAGAAACACGGCGTTGACCAGCGAATCGCCCGCTTCGTCCTCCTGGTAATACTCCGCAAGCCTGCCGTTTTCTTCCACGGCGATGCGCTGGCCGTGCGTACCGGCGTTCACAAGAATTGTCAGTTTATCCATCATACGAAATTCCCTCCAGCGGCGTGAGGTTCCCCTCGGCGTTCAAAGCCAGAATGGCTTCTCGGATTACGGTATAGTCGCAGTGGGTTTGGCAGGACAGTTGGAACAGCGCGTCCATGACGACCGTGGGTTTGAGCGACCCGCTTTGCAAGTTGCGCGCGGTGAACGAGATCGTGTTCCCGCGCAGCGTAAGGGTATGAATGAAGGGCAGGATATCGCACACCGCCTCGCCCGATTTGGTTTTGCGCAGCGCGCGGTATTCTTTCATGGCCAGCAGCGTTTGCATCGCGCCTTCGAACGTTTGGGCGGGCAATTCCGTTTCCATGCGGAAACGGCTGCCGGCCGCAAGCCCCATGAGGGTGGGAAACTCGTCGCTGATCAGGCGCGCGCCTTTGATTTGCAGGCTTGCGGGCATCACGCCGTTCATAGCCTCCACAAACTCCGCTTCCATGCAGCCGCTTTCCAGCGATACGTCGAAAATCTCCCGCTCCCCCGCGATGCCCACGCTCAGCGGCGAGGCGAAGCTCATTTTGATATGCGGGTTGAACCCGTGGCTGTAGGCAACGGGAAGCCCGCTTCGCCGCAGCGCGCGCTGCATGGTGCGCATCAGGTCCAGATGCCCGATGTGGCGCAGCGGATACGCCTTTTCGTATACGACCATCATGCGCATCCCGGACACCGTCCCTTCACGCGCTGCAGGCCGCAGCCGTTGCATTGTTCCCGGCAGTCGGGCGTGGTTTCCGCCCGCTGCGCGCGCTCCCATTCCTGCTGCAAAAACCGTTTGTCGATGCCGATGTCGATAAAATCCCACGGCAGAATTTCGTCCAGCCCGCGCTGCCGGTGGGCAAAAAACGCGGGATCGACCCCAGTGTCCCGGAATGCCTGCATCCACAGATCGTAACGGAACTGGTCGCTCCAGCCGTCCAGCCTGCAGCCAAGCTCAAACGCGCGCAAGAGCACGTCGGCCATGCGGCGGTCGCCCAGCGCGAAGCAGGCTTCCAGCTGGCTGGTGAGCGAATCATGATAATGATAGTTTACACCGCGGATGGAAAGCATCCGGCGCAGCGCGAGCTGCTTTGCGAGCACGGCCTCGGGCGTATCCTGCGCGCACCATTGAAACGGCGTAAAGGGCTTGGGCACGAACACCGACGCGCTGACGGTGATGCGCAGCCCCTTGGCGCGCTGATGCTTGGGCACGGCGTAATAGGTATCCACAGCCGCTTTGGCAAGCTGCGCGATGCCTTCGAGGTCTTCCATGGTTTCGGTAGGAAGGCCGATCATAAAGTAGAGCTTGACGCTGTTCCAGCCGTCCTCGAACGCATCCTTGAGCTTATTCAAAAGGTCCTGCTGCGTAACGCCTTTGTTCACAACGTCGCGCAGCCGCTGTGTGCCGGCTTCCGGCGCGAAGGTGAGGCTGGTTTTCCGCTCGGCCTGGGTTTGCTTAAGCGAGTCCTTGAGAACGCTGTCGATCCGAAGGGACGGCAGCGACAGGCTGACGTGCTGCCCCCGCAACTGCTCGGTCAGCCGTTCGCACAGTTCTGGCAGGCGGCTGTAATCGCCCGAGGACAGGGAGGACAGGGAGATTTCTTCATATCCCGTGCTGTTGACCGCAGCCTGCGCCTGTTTGAGCAGCGTTTCCACGCTGCGTTCGCGCACAGGGCGGTAAAACATGCCCGCGTGGCAGAACCGGCAGCCGCGCGTACAGCCGCGCATGATTTCCAGCACGATCCGGTCGTGCACGACCTGCGTATACGGCACGGGAGGCGCTACCGGAAAATAGGCGTTTTCGAAATCGGTAACGAACCGCTTGTGCACCATCACGGGCGCGGAGGGTTCTACAGGCGCGAAGCGTTCGATGGTTCCGTCTCCCCCGTAGGTCACGGTATAGAACGAGGGCACGTATACGCCTTCGATCTGCGACAGTTTCTGAAGCTTCTGCGCGCGGGTAAGCCGCTGCTTTTTGCAGCTGCGAAGCAGTTCGGTCACCTCGCGGATGCTGTCCTCGCCGTCGCCGATCAAAAACGCGTCGATGAACGCATGCAGCGGTTCCGGGTTGGACGCGCAGGGGCCGCCCGCGATGACAACCGGGTCGCCCTCGCCCCTGTCCGCCGCCTTCACGGAAACGCCGCCCAGAGAAAGCATATGCAGGATGTTGGTGTAGCTCATCTCATAGGTAAGCGTGAATCCTACGATATCGAACTGATGCAGCGGAGTGCGGCTTTCCAGCGAGAAAAGCGCAACGCCTTCCTTTTGCATTTCCGCGTGCATATCCACCCACGGCATGCAAACGCGCTCGCAAAGCACGCCGGGCATTTCGTTTAAAATTCCGTAAAGTATCTTCATCCCCAGGTGGGACATGGCGACTTCGTAGGTATCGGGAAAACAGAACGCAAAGGCGATCTCCGCCTGCGCAAAGGGAATCACGCCGGCGTTGACCTCGCCGCCGCTATAACGCACGGGTTTTTCCACCCGCTCCAGTATCCGTTCGATCCGGTTTGCCATCATATGCCCCCAAGCGATTTATTCCAGCTTTCAATGTACCATGCCGCACCGCGATTTTCAACCGTTTCCGCCGCAACGCTTCTGTAACAAGCGGCGCTGCCAGTTGCCGGGGCAGCGCAACTCATGGTATACTGCACGGGAAGGAGCCCGCCCAAAACCGTATCCGCAGCCACCTGACGGCTCCGGCCAACGCTCCCTCCGCCTGCGGCAAAGCCTTATTCCGCGGCACGTAAACCGCCTTGACGGTGAAAAAAGAAAGCGTATACTATTGCGAAATCCTTGTAAAAAGGATACAATAGAATATGACGCTTTCTAGTTGTTCATGAAAGCCCTGTAAAAACAGGTTCAAACCCGTTTGCATAGAGATAGCACCCATATTGAAGACCGCAGTTGCTTGGACTATCACCCATAGACCGAAAGAACAGGGGAATGTTTTGCAATGAAATCGACAATCGCTGCGATTGACTTCGGCACTAGCAAAATAGTCACGCTGATCTCCGAGACCAGCGGCAATCAACGATGCGACATCATCGGCGCCGGCATTGCCGCCTACGACGGGTATATCGACGGCGAATGGAACAACCCGGTCGTCCTGAACGACGCGATATCGCAATCGGTGACGGAGGCGGAATCCCAGGCCCGCCGCAAATTAAAGGAAATCAACGTGGGCGTTCCCGGCGAATTCACCCGGGTATACGTGGTGGAAACCGCGGTAACCATTCAGGGCGCCGACCCCAGGGTTTCGCCCAAGCACGTGGAGAAGATATTCGCGGAAGCGGACAAACAGCTTTCGCCCGTCCGCGGCGTAGTCGTGCACCGCAGCCCCGCCTGGTTTATGGTGGACGGCGGCAAAAAAACGCTGGAGCCCGTGGGCATGAAGGGTTCGGAGCTCAAGGCGCTGGTGTCCTTCGTTGTCGCCGACACGTTTTTCCTGGATGATATCATGGCGCGGCTGCGCGATTTAAACATCACGGTCAGCGGGTTTTTCTCCAGCTGCACCGGCGAAGCGATGCTCTACCTGCTGGAAGAGGATCGCGACCGTACGGCGATATTGATCGACATCGGCTACACCTGCACAGACGTGATGGTGGTGGAAGGCGACGCCGTCATTTACCAGAAATCTTTGCCGGTCGGCGGCGGCCACATCGCGGCCGACGTTGCCGAGGGGCTGACCATTCCCCTGCCGTCCGCCGAGCAGATCAAGCGCGAGTATGTATACGGCGTATCCGGCAAGAGTCAGACCTATTCCGTATCCATGGGCGAAGGCGTGAAACAGGAAGCCTTCACCCAGGAAGCCGTTGCCGCGGTGCTGGAGCCCCGCGTGGATGAAATTGCGGATATGATCAAAGCCTGCATCGACGAAAGCGGCGTGAAAATGGGCAACTGGTCCGCCATCTTCCTGACCGGCGGCGGGCTGGCGCTCAATCGCGGCGGGCGGGATTACCTGTCCGGCAGGCTGGGCAAACCGGTACGCGAGACTGTCAAACGCACCATCAAGCTCTCCAGCCCCATCTACGCCAGCGCCATGGGCCTGATGGACCTGATCATCGACACGGTGGAAGCCCGGACCGCCCCCAACGCATCGTCGGGCGGGGTGAAGGAATTCTTTAAGGGTCTGCTTGGCAGCTAACCGTGTTTTCGCCAGCCAGGCGGCACGCGAACGCAAATTAGTAGGAGGAAACGTTGTGCTAGAGTTTCAGATTGAGGATAAGCAAAGCTTTGCCAGCATCAAAGTGATCGGCTGCGGCGGCGCGGGCAACAACGCCATTAACCGCATGGTGGAATCCGGCCTCAAAGGCGTGGATTTCATCGCCGTGAACACCGACCGCCAAACCTTATCCATGAGCAAAGCCGGCACCACGATCCAGATCGGTGAGAAGCTCACCAAAGGCCTCGGCGCAGGCGCGGTTCCGGATATCGGCCGCAGAGCCGCCGAGGAGAGCAAAGAGGAAATCGCACAAGCCCTCCGCGGCGCGGATCTGGTATTTGTGACCGCCGGTATGGGCGGCGGAACCGGCACGGGCGCATCCCCCGTGATTGCGGAAATTGCGCGCGACCTGAACTGCCTGACGATCGCCGTTGTGACCAAGCCCTTCCAGTTTGAGGGCAAGCAGCGCATGAAGAACGCCGAAATGGGCGTGATTGAGCTGAAACAGCGCGTGGATACGCTGGTGGTGGTTCCCAACGACCGCCTGCTGCAGGTGGTGTCCAAAGGGACGACCATGCTGGACGCGTTCCGCATCGCCGACGACGTGCTGCGCCAGGGCATCCAGGGTATCAGCGACCTGATCGCGCTGCCCGCGCTCATCAACCTGGACTTTGCGGACGTGAAAACCATTATGGAATCCGGCGGGCTCGCCCATATGGGCATCGGCGTGGGCAAGGGCGAGAACAAGCTGGTGGACGCCGCCAAGAACGCCATTTTAAGCCCACTGCTGGAAACCAACATCGAAGGCGCGCGCGCCATTTTGATTAACGTCACCGGCAGCAGCGACATGAGCATCATCGACATCAACGAAGCCGCAAGCCTGGTGATGGAAGAAGCGGATGACGACGCCAACATCATCTTCGGCGCCGGGATTGACGACAGCATGAAAGACGAAGTCCGCATCACCGTCATCGCGACCGGCTTTGAAAAGATTCCCTTCCCGCAGAAAAAGGAAACCGCGCGGCCTGACGCGGGGTACGACCGCGACTGGACGCACTCGTTCGGCAGCAACGATTTGAACACCGGTTATTCCGGCAGCTACGGGGCAACCCCCTATGTGCAGCAGGATTATCCGGCGTCCTCGTACGACGATATGGCCGAGCCCGACGGTAACGCTAACCGCGGCGGCGGGTATTACGGCGGCTACGGCAACATGCCCACGCCCGCGGCCGTGCCGCACATGATGCAGGGCCCGCGCGACATGGGCTACGGCATGCCAGGCGGCGATCCGGCGATGAAGAGCGCCTACCAGAACGTACCGCAGATGGAATACGGCCAAAGCTACGGCGCCAAACAGCAGCCGGATTTCACGCAGGGCGCGCAGCAGCCGCAGCAGGGCAGCCCCTACCAGCGCTCCGCCCGCCAGCAGGCCGCACCGCCGCAGCAGGAGAACGCGGCATCCGCGGAACGCGACGATCTGGGCATTCCGGCATTCCTTCGCAGACCCGGCAAGAAATAGGAAGATCGGTTCCATACGCGGCGGGCAAACCCGCCGCGTTTTTGATTCCAACGGAAATCCGGCTGGCAAGGCCACCGGAGACAGGAAAAGCCGTTTTGTTCGCGAAGAGTTTCATAGACATATAGGAGGGATGCGAAGTGGAAAACAATCTGCCCACGTTCCGGGCGCTGAGCGCCCCGGCACAGGCGGCTGTGCTGCGCAGCCAACGGGACGAGGAGACGGGCGCGCTGATGTACGCCTATCTTGCCAAACAGGAAAAGAACCCGGCAAACGCCGCGCTGCTGGCCAAAATGAGCGCGGATGAGAAAACGCACGCCGCCTATTGGCAATCCATCAGCCTGCAAAAAGGCGCGCCCGACCGCTGGAAGCTGTTCCGGCTCAAGGTGATGTCGCGGATTTTAGGGTACACGTTCGTCATCAAACGCCTTCTGCAGGAGGAATCGGGCGCGGTGGGCGCTTACGATAAACTCAAGGCGGAAATTCCCAAAGCTGCGGACGTGCAGGCGGATGAAATGCGCCACGAGAAAGAGCTCGTCGCCATGCTCGACGAAGAGCGGCTGCAATACGTAGGCGCAATGGTGCTGGGGCTCAACGACGCGCTGGTAGAACTGACCGGCACGATCGCGGGCTTGAGCTTCGCGCTGCAGAACACCCGAATCGTAGCCCTGAGCGGCATCATCACCGGCATCAGCGCCACGCTCTCCATGGCCGCCAGCAACTACCTGGCCGAGCGCGCGGACGGCAACGCGAACGCCTTGAAATCAAGCCTCTACACAGGCGTAGCGTATTTAATCACCGTCGCATTGCTGGTAACGCCCTATCTGCTGCTGCCCGATTCCCTGTGGGCGGTGGCGCTGCTTTGCATGATCGCGGTCGTGGTGCTGATCATCCTCGCCTTCAACTATTACATCAGCGTGGCCAAGAGCCTTCCGTTCCGCAGGCGGTTTACGGAAATGGTCTCCATCAGCCTGGGCGTTGCGGTGATCGCGTTTTTGATCGGCCTGCTGGCCAAAGCGCTGCTGGGCGTGGACATCTGACAGGCGCACGGATGGCAGGAAACAGAAACCCTCCCGATACGGGAGGGTTTCTGTTTCAATGAAGCAGCCTTGCATGCGCCCGCAGTTACGGGGTGGGCATATTTGTGAAATCGTCACCGTCGGGGGCGGGCGCTTCCCCATCCGTTGCGGGGGCCTCCTGGGTTGCCGGAGCCGCGTCCTCCTGGACCGCTTCCGTTTCTTCCGTTTCCGTCTCAAGCTCCATGAGTTCTTCTTCGCCCATCAGATCCACCATCACCGTCATGCCCAGGCGTGTGTCGTCTTTTGCCTCAAAATCGATATACACCGCGTAGGAAACGTCGGACGTATCGGTGGATGTGCTCACGTCGGAAATCATCTGCACCGTGCCGAGCCCTTCGCTCAGGCCCAGATCGTCGAAGGTGAAGGTCAGGTATACGGTATCGCCGACCGCGATATCCATCAGGTCATACTCGTTGACGACCATCTGGATCTGCATGTTTTCCTTGGGGCAGATGGTGGCAACAAGGCTGCCCTGCGTAAGGCTGGCTCCGGCGGAAACGCCTACGGATTCCACAATGCCCGACACGGAAGCCTTGATCAGGTTGCCGTCGGCAACCAGGCCCTCCAGATCGCCGGTGACGGTTTCATACAACAGCTGGCCGCGGGTGACCGTATCGCCGTCCTGTACGTATAACGCCACGATGCTGCCGCCGTCCCCCACCGCGACTTCCGCCGTACGGGTGACCTCACCGCGCCCGATGCGGCTGGTGGAATCGTAATCCGCGCTGCGGTAGATGGATACGGTTTCCCCCATCCAGAACTCGCCCTGCGTGGTTTCCACGGTATAGGTATCGTCTTCAACGGCGGTGATGATGCCCAGGCCGGTATTGTAGATCTGGAAATTGTAGCTGCGCAGATACACGACCTCGCCCAGATGCACGTACATGTTCTCGCTGGTGGCGTATGCCTTATCCGTATCGGCATCGATGGTGTATTTGTTGGCAGGCGTGATATACAGCGCGGCGCCGTACCGGCTGACCACGTTGGCCACCGAATCGCCCGCCTGGGCGAACAGGCCGGTTATCACCCCGTCGGACGGCGCGTACACCTTGGTGGTGATCACTTCGGCCAGCACGTCGCCCGCGTTTACGTAATC
>CAYRPW010000035.1:0-292 GCA_964426145.1 uncultured Oscillospiraceae bacterium | reverse complement strand
CCGCACCTCTACGCTCCCCACCACGCCGCCGAACGGCGCGGTTACGGCGATCGCGTTTCTGGAAACCACCGTGCCGTCGAAGCTGGCGCTGGCCAGCGCGAAGCCGGGCAGAAGCAGACACGCGGTCAGGACGGCTAGTACGCTGAGAATTCCTTTTCTTTTCATGTTCTTACCCTCCATCTTTACATACGACGCAGTGCGTCAATCGGATTGAGTTTGCTTGCTTTGCGTGCAGGCGACCACCCGAACAGGATACCGACCGCCGCCGAGAACCCGACGCCCAGGACGATGG
>CAYRPW010000034.1:2779-11690 GCA_964426145.1 uncultured Oscillospiraceae bacterium | reverse complement strand
CGAGGCGGAATTCTGGAAAAAACTCATCCAGGGGCTGCTGATTCTGATCGCCGTCGTATCCAACGTGCTGCTCAGGCGCATCACCATCCGGCGCGAGCTCAAGGGGAGGAAGATTTAGCATGAAAACGGTCCGCCGGATTTTCTTCCGCTGGGAGTGGCTCGTCGTCGCCCTTACGGTGCTGGTGTACGCCTTTTTCCGCACGAAACTCGGGGACAGCTATACGGCGCATCTCCGTGGGTTCTACGGCCGCGCTTTCCGTAACGGTGATGGGCGTCGCCTACAATGCGGGAAACGGCGTACCGTTCTGGGCGGCGGCGGCGCTCGCGCTTGCTACGGGCATGCTCTGCGGGCTGATCAACGGGCTTCTGGTGGTACGGTTCAAAGAGCTGTTTCCCATGATCATCACGCTGTCCACGCTGACCATCTACCGCGGTATCGCCTACATTATTTTAAAGGACAGCGCCGCGGGGGGTTTCCCCAGCTGGTTTTCCAAAACCCTGGGCTACGGCAGCGTCCTGGGCGGCGTGCCGGTGATGCTTGTGTGCCTGCTTGCCACCTTCCCGCTGTTTTATGTGCTGCTGCACCACACGGTGTTTGGCCGCCGCCTGTTTGCCACGGGCACCAACCCGATCACCGCGCGCTACTGCGGCATCCGCACCGACCGCGTGAAGGTGCTCGTGTTTACCCTGAACGGCCTTTTGGCCGCGGTGGGCGGCATCATGCTGTTAAGCCGCACGGGGTCGGTGAAGTACAACATCGCCGCCGGGTATGAAATGCAGGCGATCGCCGTCGCGGTGCTCTCCGGCGCGTCCACGTCCGGGGGCAAGGGTTCGGTGGTCGGGGTGCTGCTGTCGCTTGCGCTGCTGACGTGCCTAAAAAACGGGCTGATGATCGCTTATAACGACTCCTTTATTTTGAACCTCGCCATCGGCGTGCTGCTGATCGGCATGGTGCTGCTCCCCAACGTCTTTCAAACGCTCAGGCAGCGGCGGCAGGTGAAACGCCAGCAGCTTTTATCCCTGCATTCCTAAGAGATCCGGCGGGGCGCGTATTCCCGCTGCGATATACAACCCATTTTATGAAGGAGGAAATCTATCATGCGTAAACTACTGTCTCTCGTGCTGGCCGCCATGATGCTTGTCATGCTCATCCCCGCCGTCGCAGGCGCTATGACCATCGGCGTCGTGTACAAACAGACCGGCAACCCCTTCTTTGAAGCCGCCGTCAAGGGCTTCCAGGAAGCCGCCGACGCGCTGGGCTTCACCCTCGTGCACAACGGCCCCGCCGACAGCTCCAACGAAGGCCAGATCCAGATCATCGAAGGCTTCATCCAGCAGGGCGTGAACGCCATCGCCGTATCCTCCAACGATGCCGCGGGCCTGGTACCCGTGCTGCAGTCCGCCATGGAGCAGGGCATCCACGTTCTCTCGTGGGACTCTGCGGTGCTGCCCGAGGGCCGCGAGCTCAACATCGACCCGTCCGTAGCCGAGAACATCGGCCGCGTACAGGTGCGTGAAATCGCCAAGCAAATCGGCTACGAAGGCCAGATCGCCATTCTGTCCTCCGCCTCCACCCACGACAACCAGAATACCTGGATCAAGTGGATGCAGGAAGAACTCAAAGACGCGGCCTATGCCAAGATGGAACTGGTGACCATCGCCTACGGCGACGACCTCACCGACAAATCCTACCAGGAAATGCAGGGCCTGATCGACAGCTATCCGGAATTGAAGGGCGTCATTTCTCCCACCACCGTGGGCATTGCCGCCGCCGCCAACTGCATCCAGGATAACGGCCTCACCGGCGTCATCAAGCTGACCGGCCTGGGCCTGCCCTCCGAGATGGCCGAGTACATCACCGCGGGCGTGTGCGAAGGCATGTACCTGTGGAACCCCATCGACCTGGGCCTGGTCGCGGGCTATGCCGCCTATAACCTTGTGGAAGGCTTCGAACCCGTGGAAGGCGCCACTTTCGAAGCGGGCCGCCTGGGCACGATTACCATCATGTCGGATGCCAACGGCAACCCCTTCACCATCGTGGGCGATCCGTACTGCTTCACCGCCGAGAACATCGACGCCTGGAAAGACGTGTATTAAACCGAAACCTCTTCCTCCCTTTTGGCTGTAAGGCCGACGGGCTTGGTTGCTTTGCAGCCAAGCCCGTCAGCCTGCTTACAAAGCCACATCTGCGTCGTCACCTGCGCTTCGGTCATGCCATCACTTACAAACGAGTAAGCTCAGGCATTCCCTTGCTTGGTTTCTTGCATATGCGGCCTTTTGAACAGGCTGCCATCCCGCTTCCAAATGAGGTTTGTCAGCGGTCTGGCGGGCTTGGTTGCTTTGCAGCCAAGCCCGTACTATAATGGGAGCAGATACAGGAAAGGAATAAAACCGTATGCAGCACATCGGCAAACTGGAATGGCTCATTCCCGATATGTACTATCCGGAAATCACGGCCAGCAAGCACTACGTAAGCCACGAGAGCATCTGCGTGCTCAACACCGGGGATGCGGACGCGGAGATCCGCATCACGCTTTATTTTGAAAACCGCGAGCCGGCGGCCCTGCGGCCCGCCGCCTGCGCCGCGCGGCGCACCCACCATATCCGCATGGACAAGCAGCTGGATACGGAGGGTAACCCCGTGCCCAAGGGCGTGCCCTATGCCGCCCGCGTGCAGGCAAGCGTGCCCGTTGTGGTGCAGTATTCCCGCGCCGATACCACCGACGGCCCCGCTTCGTTCATGACCACGATGGCGTACCCGAACTAACGCATGAAACGCCTGTTTTCCACCCGGCCGTTCAAAAACAAGCTGTTCCTTTCGTATGCCGTGGTGGGCTTCTGCGTGGTGCTCATCTTCGGCGCGCTGCTCATATCCACCACCTCGCGGCTCAACCGCGAAACGGAGGTGTACCACCGCCAGCAGCTGCACGCGGCCAACCTTTCGGAACTGGAGCAGATTTTAACGCGCGTGGATCAGCTGGCCACGCAGGTGATCTCCAACAACGAGCTGCTGAACTTCTTCGTGCTGCTGTCCGCGGATCCGGACGAAGGCAACTATTTTACCGATAACCTGCTGGACGGCATCCGCGCCGAATCCATCCTCGCCAGCATCAACGGCACGGACGCGTTTGCCGCCCGCATCTCCATTTACAACCAGGCGGGCGATTTCGTAGCCACCGGGCCGCTGTACGAAACCCCGGAGAAGATTGCGGAAATCTTGAGCGCCAAGCAAACGATCCTCGATACCATGGAACTTCTGGCGCAAAGCCCCTCGCGCCGCCTGATTTTAAACCCCCAGCCCGACCGCTGGTCCAACAACCCGAAATCCAACACCTTCACGGTGCTGCGCGCGTTTTCCCCGCCGTATACGACGAAGGTGTTCGCCGTTTTGTCCATCGAAATGGATCGAAACATCTTCGCGGAGTACGATTTCTTTGCCTCCGGCGAGCAGGGCGCGGAGTATCTGCTGCTGGGTCCGGACGGCGCCGTGATCTTCGCGGCGGACGAAGGCCGCGCGGTTACGCCGCTTGCGCCGGAACTTTTGTCCCTCGCCGCCGAGGGCGGCGCGCAGGCTGCGACGCGCTATATCACCGAAAACGGCGAAACGAAACTTGCCATCATCGCGCAGGTGGCCCCGTCAAACTGGCTTCTGTGCTGCCTCATCCCCACCGCGCGGCTCAACGAACCCTATATGGGCAGCTACTACATGATGATCGGCGTGTGCGCGGGGCTTCTCATATTGCTGCTGTTCGCCATCAACCTGACGGCGGATTACATCGCCAAACCCTTAACCACGCTGTCGCAGGATATCGGTACCATCAGCCTGCACAACATCGGCAGCGTCCTCACCTCGCCGGAGCGGGAGTATTCCGTGGAAGAGCTGAAAATGCTGGACCTGGCCTACCGGCAGATGCTTTCGCGCATCAACAAATCCATTTCCTTTGAAATGCGCGCGTATCTCAGGGCGCTGCAATCGCAGATGAACCCGCATTTCCTGTACAACATGCTCTCCGCCATCGTGGAATCCGGCGAAGAGGAGAATAGCCCCCGCACCGTTGCCATGTGCATGAAGCTCACCGAGATGATGCGCTACATCGCCGATTATCACAGCGACCGCGTGAGCTTCGAGCAGGAGCTCCAGCATGCGCGCAACTACCTGGATTTGATGAAGGAACGCTACGAAAACCGCTTTTCCTATACCGTGGAGGCGGATGCGGACGCGCTTTCCATCCTCGTGCCCAAGCTCATCGTGCAGCCGCTGGCGGAAAACTGCTTTAAGCACGGGTTCGTCAACAGCCGCCCCCCGTGGCGCATCGAAATCCGCCTGCGCCGGGTCAGCGGCGGGTGGGAGCTGACCGTGCAGGACAACGGCATCGGTATCTCCCGCATCAAGATCGACGAAATCAACCGCCGCGTGGAATCGTTCGCGCGGGATATGTCCGGCAGCTTCGAAAGCCTGAAGGCGGAGGGCATGGGGCTGATCAACAGCATCCTGCGGCTGACGCTGTTGCAGAACACGCCGCCGACGTATGCGATCGATAACCCGCCCGAGGGCGGCACCGTGGTGCGGATTGGAGGGATGGCCGATGATCAGGGTGTTGATCGCTGAGGACGAGCCTCCCGTTCTCCGGCGCACCAGGCGGCTGATTGAGCATATCGACCCGGATTTCTGCGTGGCGGCCACGGCGGGCGACGGCGAGGAAGCGCTGGAAAAGCTGCGTACGGAGCATATCGACGTGCTGTTTACGGATATCCGCATGCCCGTGATGGACGGCATGAAGCTGATGGCGCAGGCGGAGCGCCTGTACCCGGATTGCTCCATCGTGGTGCTGTCCGGCTATCAGGATTTTGCGTACGTGTCCGCCGCCATCCGCGCGCAGGCGGCCGATTATCTGTTGAAACCCGTGTCCGAGGAAACGCTGGAAAAGCTGTTGTACAAGCTCAAGGAAAAGTTCACCGCCCGGCAGCAGGAGCGTTTGCAGCAAAGCGTCGCGGCGCGCATGTTCCATATGTTTCCGGATGCGCCGCCCGACGGGCTGCAAAGCGTGAACCTGCACCTGTGCCTGTTCTGCGCGGGCGCGCTGCCGCCCGCGGCCGACGCCGACCTTGCCGGCGCCGAGCCGGACGTCTGGCAGAAGGTGTCCCTGGCCGGGCTTACCAAAACGCTGGGCCGCGAAAGCGTGCTGTTCGTGCAGGAATACATGGGGGATACGCCCGCCGAGCGGATTTTGGTGGTGCAGCAGGCGGAGGGCGCGGAGGCGGCCTGGCCGGAGCCTTTGTACCGCATGGTGCGGGAGCAAAGCAGCCTGCCGCTGCATTGCGCCTGCCTGTCGGGCACGGTGCCGGTTTCCGCAATCGGCAAAACGCATAAAAAGCTGCGGCGCTTTCTGGCGGAGCGGATCGTGATCGGGCAAAGCCTGTACGAAACCGTGAGCCTGGAAACGATGGACGCGATCAAACCGCGCGATACGGATTTCGCCGAGGATTCCGATGCCGCCATGCAGTACGCCGACGCGCTTTGCGGCGGCGACCTGAAAAAATGCGCGGCCGTCCGCAGCGAAATGCTGGAACGGTTCACGCGCGAGCTGTGGCCGCAGCGGCGCGTGCTGCGGTTTTATCAGCGCGTGGTCACGCTGCTGGAATCCAAATCCCGCGATCCGGGCCGGGTGCTTTCCTACCGCGACTGGTTTTTCGGCGCGGTTGCCATGGCAACGTCCTACCCGGAACTTGAGGATATCGTCAAATCGCTCGGCCAGGCGCCGCCCGCGGACGGGGAAGGGAACGAAACCATCGCGAAGGTGCGGGAGTATCTGCAGGCGAATTTTGCCCAGCACATCACGGGGCAGACGCTCGCCCGGCAGTTCGGCTACGTGCCCAGCTATATTTCCTACCTGTTTCGGCAAACCTACGGGCTTTCCCCGGCGGATTACCTGATCTGGGTGCGGCTTTCCAGGGCCAAGGAGCTGATGCGGGCGCAGCCCGCGCTTTTGGTGCGCGAGGTGGCCGAGCAGGTGGGTTTTAAAAACCAGTACCACTTTTCCCGGGTGTTCAAGAAAAACGAGGGGCTTTGGCCCACGGAGTTCAAGGCTTGAAAGGGGGAGCTGCCATGAAACGCGCCGCGCTTGCCTGCGCTTTGTGCCTGCTTTTTGCGCTTGCGGGCTGCGCGCCTTCCGCCGCGCCCGATGCCGCCGCGCCGGAGGCATCGTCCGCGCCCAGGCCCGTGTTCGCTTTGGTGGTGAAGGATACGGTCAACCCGTACATGCAGGTGATGTACAACGGCTTTGCCAAGGCCTGCGCTGAAATCGGCGCAACCCCGGTGCTGGCCGGGCCGGGCGCCGACGGCGTTCCCAAACAGGAGGACGCGATTTTGGACCTCCTCGAAAGCGGCGTATCCGCGATCTGCGTGGCGGCCAACAACCGCGACGCGCTGTCCGTTTCGCTGCAGCTGGCCAAAAGCCAGGGCGTCACCGTGGTGTCGCTGGATTCGGCGGTTTACCCCGAGGACCGCATGCTGCACATCGAGCAGGCCCCGGCGGACGTCGTGGGCCGCGTGCTGATGCAGGCGGGCAACGCGATTTTGAAGGGGCAGGGGCAGTTTGCCATCCTCACCACCACGCAGAACGCACCCAACCAAACCAGCTGGCTTACCTGGATGGAAAAGGAACTGGCCGACAATCCCGACGATTACGCGGGGCTTGAACTTGTGACCGTCGCCTACGGCGAAGATGAATATGAGACGTCCTATCAGGCGACGCTCGATCTCCTGAACGCGTACCCGGATTTGCGGCTGATCATCTCGCCGACCTCCGTGGGCCTGAAGGCCTCCGCCGACGCGATCACCGCCGTATCGTCCGGCGTGAAGGTGACGGGGCTGGGCCTGCCGTCGGACATGCAGACGCACATCATCGCAGGCGTGTGCCCGTGGATGTATCTGTGGAACCCGTCCGACCTTGGGTATCTGGCGGTATACGCCGCAAGCCTGCTGAACGAGGATCAACTCACCGGCACCGCCGGTTCCATCTTCACCGCGGGCGCGCTGGGCGAGCGCATCATCACCGATGCCGCCGACGGCGGCACCGAGGTGATATTGGACAATCCGATTATGTTTGATTTAACCAACGTCGCCGTCTGGGCGGAGCTGTTTTAGCGCATTTCATTACGCATTTTCTGAAAAACGAGACCATAGATAACGGCAACCGCCTACGGAGTGCGGTATGCCGTTATCTTTGCGTGCGCACATTGTTTTTGTGCCGCGCTCGTAGATTCACCGGGTTAAACATTCCTGTTTCCCAAGGCTGCAATCCCTGTTTCGCCGCTGCCCAAATCCCGGTTCATCAGCACGCCAGGCACCCGTTTATGAGCCCAGCTTGCATCGTGAATATTTTTGAAATCACCTCTTGACAGGCTAATGGTCATTAGCCTATAATAAGCCTGAGCTTGGGCAAGGGAGGGTATTATGGAGAAAACGCCGACCCGGCAGCGGGTGCTATCCGAGGGGCTGCGGCTGTTTGCGGAAAAGGGGTACAAGGCCGTGAGCATGGAGCAGATCGCGTCCGCTGTGGGCATCAAAGCGCCGTCGCTGTACAAGCACTTCGCGGGCAAACAGGAAATCTTCCGGACCATCATCGGGGAGATGAAGGAGCGCCACCGGCAGAATATGCTGGAAATCCAGATCCGGGGCGGCGCGGAGCTGGACGCGGAACTGTTTTTGCAGGCCGACGAGGAGCGGATGGTGGAAATCGGCAGGGGCCTCTTTCAATACTATCTGCACGATGAGGTGTTCAGCAATTTCCGCAAGATGCTCACCCTGGGGCAATACGCGGACGCGGACATCGCCGCGCTGCTGGTTGCCGAATGCATGGCCGGGCCGCTTTCGTACAACGAGCAGCTGTTCGGCCTGATGATCGGCGCGGGCGCGTTCAAAAAAAGCCCGCCCAAGGTGATGGCGCTGCACTTTTACGCGCCGATCTATATGCTGCTGCTGATCTGCGACGTGAACCCCGGCCTGGAAGCCGAAAGCATGGAAACGC
The DNA here is from genome assembly GCA_964426145.1 of uncultured Oscillospiraceae bacterium. Lineage (GTDB taxonomy): Bacteria > Bacillota > Clostridia > Christensenellales > Aristaeellaceae > CAXXOK01. The sequence continues at coordinate 3,660 of CAYRPW010000034.1, read as the reverse complement.
TCGATGCCCACATCCGTCAATTTATCCGCATGTATGGCGCAGAAAAGGAGAAAACACAATGATTGCGAAGAAAAGGGAACTCATTCAATGGCTTGGTCTGCTGGGCGTACTCGGCTTTCTGTCGTTTGCGGCGGCGGTGGTGTTCGCCCCGCTGGCGTACCCCGGTTATAACTGGCTCACGCAGGCGGTCAGCGATCTGAGCGCTTCCAACGCCCCCTCGCGCATCCTGTGGGGGCAGCTGTCCACGCTTTCCACGGTGTGCGGCATCGTTACGGTGACCCTCGTATTTTTGTTCATTCAGGGGAAAGCCACAAAGCCGATCCGCATCGGGGTGAACCTGTTCGTCCTCATGCAGTGGATATCCGCCGTGGGTTACGGCATGTTTCCCCTGTCGGACAGCGGGTATGCGGGCACGTTTACGGATATCATGCACCTGTACGTCGTCACCATTCCGGTCATCGTTCTGTCCATCGCCTCGCTGGTGTTTCTGATGATCGGCGGCTTCCGCGACAAACGGTACCGCTCCCTCGCGGTATGGGCTACCGTCGCGCTGGTGATGATGTTCGCGGGCGCGATCGGCACCCCCGCGCTGCCGCAGTATTTCGGCCTTGCGGAACGCTTCAGCGTATTCTCGGCCATGGGCTTCATCGCGGTGCTGGGCGTGTACCTGTTCATGGGGTTCAAGGGAAAACAGGCGGCATAACACGAACTGCAATATAAACAAAAAGCCGCCGTCAGCAATGGCGGCGGCTTTCGTTATGTCCGGTAAGGCTTCGCTTTACCGCTTGGCGCTTTGGCCGTAACGGCTGGGCTTGAAGCTGGAATTGCGGGCCTGCGGCCTGCCCGTGGCCCTGGACCGGGACCGCGTCGAGGTCGACGGG
>CAYRPW010000034.1:0-2769 GCA_964426145.1 uncultured Oscillospiraceae bacterium | reverse complement strand
CCTGCGGCCTGCCCGTGAAGCGCTTCATGCCGCCCTGGCTCTGGGCCTGGGACTGCTGGCTTACGGGCAAGGGGGCCTCGGGCACCAGCGGGTACGGATGGCCGCTGATTACGGGGATCTGCTTTTGAATCAGCTTTTCGATCTCTTTTAAGAGCTTCTTTTCCGTTTCGTCGCAGAAGGAAACGGCGTTGCCGCCGTTGCCCGCGCGCGCGGTGCGGCCGATGCGGTGCACGTAGGCCTCCGGCACTTCGGGAAGGTCGAAGTTGATCACGTGGGAAAGATCGTCGATATCGATTCCGCGGGCCACGATATCGGTGGCAACCAGCACGCGCGCATGCCCCTGTTTGAAACGCGCAAGGGCGGCCTGGCGTGCGCTCTGGCTTTTGTTGGCGTGGATGACCTCGCTTTGTACGCCCGCCTGCACGAGCTTGTGGGCAATTTTATCCGCCCCGTGCTTCGTGCGGGAAAACACCAGCGCGGAGATAATCTTGCGGTCTTTGAGCAGGTGGATCAGCAGGTCGGTTTTGTTTGCCTTGTTCACAAGATAGGCGGACTGCTCCACGTTTTCCACGGTGGAGGAAACCGGCGTAACCGCCACCTTCACCGGGTCGTGCAGGATGGTTTTGGTCAGCTTTTCAATGGCGGGCGGCATGGTGGCGGAAAACAGCATGGTCTGCCGTTTCTGGGGCAGCTGCGCGATGATCTTTTCCACGTCGTGCAGAAAGCCCATGTCCAGCATCCGGTCGGCTTCGTCCAGCACGAAATACGAAATGCTGTCAAGCCGCACAAGCCGCTGGCCCATGAGGTCCAGAAGCCTGCCCGGCGTGGCCACCAGTATGTCCACGCCCATGTTCAGCCGGGCCGCCTGCGGCACTTGCGATACGCCGCCGAAAACGACGGTGTTGCGAAGGCCCAGATACGCGCCGTACGCGGAAAAGCTTTCGCCGATCTGCGCGGCAAGTTCCCGCGTGGGGGAAAGGATCAGGGCTTTGATCCGGCGGCCCCGTTCCTGTGTTTGTGTTTTTTCTGCGTGCAAGTGCTGCAGGATGGGGATGGCGAACGCGGCGGTTTTACCGGTGCCCGTCTGCGCGCAGCCCAGCAGATCCCGGTGCGCCAAAAGCGGCGGGATGGCTTGTTCCTGAATGGGGGTGGGAACCTGATATTCCTGTTTTTGCAAGGCCCTGAGGATGGGGTCGATGATTTGCAAGGATTCGAATGATGACAATATGTTCTCCTAACTTATGGAAGCACGGTGTGACCCGATTTTCGTATGCCGTATTTTATGCGTTGGCATAGGACGCAATTTCGCCGAGTAGTTCCTGGATCAGGTGTTTGACGGACACGATTTGGTTCACCCGGTACACGTTGCTGCCGACAAACACCACGCCGTCGTCCACGTTGCCGTTCACCGCGTTGATCAGCGCGGCGGAAATGCAGTAGGGCGCGACTTTGGGGTTACAGCCTGTCAGGCACTGCGAACAGCCCTTGATTTCGATACCCAGCGCGCTGAGCCTTTGGATAAAGCGGTTGTTGAGCGCTCTTCCCGGCATGCCCACCGGGCTTTGGATGATCACGATATCGTCTTTTTCGGCCGACAGGTAGGCCTGTTTATAACGGATATCCGCGTCGCATTCATCGGTTGCGGTGAAGCGCGTCGCCATTTGCACGCCGTCCGCGCCGGCCTGCAGGCATCTGGCGATATCCCCGCCGGTGTAAATGCCGCCGGCCGCCACCACCGGGATTTTCTTGGCGAACCGTTCCTTAAAGGGGTTGACGGCGCTGACCACGTCCCGCACGATTTCCAGAACGTTGGGCTTCTGCGGGGCGTTCAGCACTTCGCGGGAGAAACCCAGGTGGCCGCCGGCCTCCGTGCCTTCGACGATCACCATGTCCGCGGTTCTGCCGTAGTGGGTTTCCCAGTACTGCGAAATCACCCGCGCGGCCTTGCCCGAGGATACGATGGGAACGATGCGCGTATGCAGGTTTTTCACAAATTCCGGCAGCTTCAGCGGCAGCCCCGCGCCGGAGATGATCAGATCAATGCCCTCTTCCACGGCGGCGCGCACCATTTCGCCGTAATGGTTCATGGCAACCATCAGGTTCACGCCGAGGATGCCCTTGGGCGCCAGCTTCCGAGCCTCTTTTATCTGCGCCGCAAGCGCCCGCAGATTCGCCGCGAAGGAATTGCTGGCAAAATCAGGCTCGCGGAACCCGATGTTCACACCCGCGATCACGCCTACGCCGCCTTCGTTGGCAACCGCCGCGGCAAGCCTTGGCCCGGAGACTCCAATTCCCATTGCCCCCTGGATGATCGGGATTTCGGAAATCAGCCCGCCGATGTTGAGCTTGGGAATCTTCATCGATGTACCTCTTTCAAATCGGTGCCTGCAAAACACCATTCATCATTATACCACACTTTTTCGAATATGCCGAATTTGGCTTATTGATAAGTATATTATAATGCATTGATGAAACCAAAGTTGTCTGTATTTATTAGCAAGTTATGAGGCATTTAACTATTCAGAACAACTCAATTGCTTGTAAGTATCAAATTGAACAAATTATTCTAGTATGATATACTTTGCTTATAGCTCTTTGTATATTGAAAAAAATGGAGTTTGCTTATGCTAGAAAAAGTTGCATTTACCAATTATCGTTGTTTTTCAGAGGCATCTCTTGACTTCAAAGATATGACGATCATTGTTGGTAAGAATAATGCTGGCAAATCGACAATTATAGAAGCTTTACGTTTAGTTGCAGTAGCGCAAA
>CAYRPW010000033.1:10991-11928 GCA_964426145.1 uncultured Oscillospiraceae bacterium | reverse complement strand
GATAAAGCTTGTTTGTAAATAGACATTCAGCCTGATCAAAAGGTTTGATGTGCGAGGCGGCAAGAAGGGTGAGAGCTGAGCTTACTCGTTTGTAAGTGATGCCCGCACCCGCCGATGCCAACAAAGCAGATCAGGCCTTTTCAGTGATAGCTTGCAGTCGATTCAAAACGCGTGAGCTGCTAGGCGGCGAATGTTGCGAAGCCTGAGCTTGCTCGTTTGCAAGTGATGGCTGAGCAATCATGAAGCCAACAAAACAGATTGCACGTTTTCAATCGACTGTCCAGTTGCGGGAGCGGTCAACGGCCCTGTGCCACCCATCCAGCGCTTTGGCGCGGTCGAACGCGTCCATCCGGGGGGCGAAGGTGAGGTCGGGCTTGACGCAGGCTCTGGCTTCGTCCAGGGTGAGCGCGCCCGCGCCAAGGCCGGCGAGCATGGCCGCGCCCAGCGCCGTGGTTTCGGTCACCTGGGGGCGGACCACCGGGATGCCCAGAATATCGGCCTGGAACTGCATCAGAAACGCGTTCATGCTTGCGCCGCCGTCCGCCTGCAACTGCGGCGGCCTGCTGCCGCAGTGATCCGCCATGGCCTGCACCAGATCGGCGCTTTGGTAGGCGATGGCCTCCAGCGCGGCGCGCACGAACTGCGCCTTGCCGCTGCCGCGCGTCAGCCCCACGATGGTGCCGCGCGCGTACATATCCCAGTACGGCGCGCCAAGGCCCGTGAACGCGGGCACGATGTACATGCCGCCGGTATCGGGGATGCTCTGGGCAATGGCCTCGGTTTCGGAAGCGGAGCGGATGAGCTGAAGCTCGTCGCGAAGCCACTGGATGGCCGCACCGGCCACGAACACGCTGCCCTCCAGCGCGTAGGTCGGCACGCCGGAAAGCCGCCACGCCATGGTGGTGAGCAGCCCGGACGTGCAGCTGACCGCCGTAGC
>CAYRPW010000033.1:4810-10981 GCA_964426145.1 uncultured Oscillospiraceae bacterium | reverse complement strand
CATCAGCATAAAGCAGCCCGTGCCGTAGGTGTTTTTGACCATGCCTTCGGTCAGGCACGCCTGGCCGAACAGCGCCGCGTGCTGATCGCCCGCCAGCGACGCCACGGGAACGGGCCTGCCCAAAATCTCCGCGCGCAGGTTGCCGATCACGTGCGCGGTATCCACCACCTCCGGCAGAAGCGGCCGGGGGATGGCAAGCATCTGCAGCAGATCGTCATCCCACTGCTGGGTGTGGATGTTAAAAAGCATGGTGCGCGAAGCGTTGGTGGCGTCGGTCACGTGCGGGCGGCCTTCCACCAGGTTCCACGCAAGGAAGCTGTCCACGGTGCCAAAGCAAAGCTCCCCGCGGCTTGCGCGCTCGTACACATCCAGGGTGTCCAGCAGATATTGCAGCTTCGTGCCGCTGAAATACGCGTCCGGCACCAGCCCGGTTTTCTGGCGGATGGTTTCGGCCTGCCCTCCGGCCACCAGGCGCTCCACATACGGCGCGGAGCGGCGGCACTGCCAGCAGATGGCGTTGTGCAGGCATTCCCCCGTTTGTTTGTCCCACAGAAGCGTGGTTTCGCGCTGGTTGGTGATGCCGATGGCGGCGATATCGGTCACGTTCACGCCGGACAGGCGCACCGCCGTTTGCAGGGCTTCCACCTGCCCGGATAAAATCTCGTCCGGGTTGTGCTCCACCCAGCCGGGTTTGGGATAAATCTGCCGAAGCTCCACGGCGTGCGAGGCAAGCATCCGCCCGTCCCGGTTAAACACCACGGCGCGGCTTGAAGTTGTGCCCTGGTCCAGTGCCACGAATACGGTCATGCTGCAGCCCTCCGATACCCCTTGTTGTTGGGATTGCTTTTGCGATGCGACGGTTGCGCGCGGCGGATGTTTCAACAAACCCGCGGTCCGCGCGCCGTGTTTCAATTTTCCGGAACGGTCCTGTTTTTATATCCCCGCGGCAGGCGCGCGCGGGATGGGAAATCCAGAGGTCAGAACAGCTTGCGTTTCCGTTCGATCATCTCGGTCAGGGTTTCGATATACACGTCCACGTTGCCGGCGTTGGGTGCGCGCTCGATGCGCAGCGTGCGCTCGGCGAACACGCGCTTGGAAATCGCCCCCGCGCCGACGGCGAGTACCGTGGCGGTTTCCTCCATGATATCCATATTATACAGGCAAGCCCGGCCATCCTTGGCGTAACCCACGTTTTGCTGCTGCGCGGCCATGTATTTCTGCCGGTACAGGTAATAGGGCTGCATGCCCATGGCCGCGGCAAAGGTTTCCCCCAGCGCCGCCATTTCCTCTACGGCGGACGGATCCGGAAGCGGGGTGTTTTCCAGCCGCAGCCTGCCGCCCTTTTTGAGCGCCAGGGTGTGCACGGTCAGGCTGTCCGGCGCAAGCGACTGGATGCGCGTAAGTGTGCGGCGGAAGTCCTGCGGCGTTTCCCCTGGCAGCCCGGCGATGACGTCCATATTGATGTGATCAAACCTGTGCGCCCGCGCCATGAAAAACGCGGTTTCCGTTTCCACCGCGGTGTGCCCGCGGCCGATGCGGCGGAGGGTGTCGTCGTTCATCGTTTGCGGGTTGACGCTGATGCGCGTAACGCCCGCGGCCTTCATGGCGGCGAGCTTACGCGGCGAAAACGCGTCCGGCCTGCCCGCCTCCACGGTAAACTCCGCCGCGCCGGGAAACATTTCGGCTACCCTTTCCATAAACGCGGCAAAGGTTTCGTCGTCCGGCGAAACGGGCGTGCCGCCGCCGATATACAGCGCGCGAAGGTTTGCGCCGTGCCGTTGCATGAGCTCCGCCGCGGCATCCATCTCCCGGTCCAGCGCGCGAAAATACGCGGCCACCTTGTTACCGTTTCCGATGGCCTCGCCCGCGAACGTGCAGTACGCGCAGCGCGTGGGGCAAAACGGAACGGCAACGTACACATCCCAGTCCTTTTCGCCCGCCTGCGGCAGCGCCTGCTGCACCCGCACGATTTGCGAAAGCATCCCGGTTTTTTCCGGGCTTACGTCAAATTCCCGCTCCAGCGCTTCCCGCGCCTGCGCGTGATTGAGCCCTTCCGCCAGCCGTTCGTAGAACAATCGCGTGGGGCGGATGCCCGTCAGCGCGCCCCACACGGGCCGCTTGCCGGTGAGCTGTTTGCACAGGTCGTACAGCGTCATCTTGCAGAAACGCTTCACGGCGCGCCGCCGCAACAGCTCGCTCTCCCCCGCGGGCAGCGGCGCGGTTTTTTCCGCGCTGTGCGAAAGCATGGTAAAACGGCAGCGCATAAGCCCGCCCTGCTCCGTATATTCGTGCGTGAGCGCAAGCATATCGGCCGTGGGCGCGGTCATGGTGAACTGCGCCTTCTCCGCGTCCTGGGCGGTCTGCGGCACGGTGGAGACCACGGCAAAGCCCTCGGTGGCATAGAACAGCTTCAGCACTTCCCACAGCTCGTTGGCAATACGCGCAAGCGGCGTATACAGGCAGATTTTCATATCATTTCCCGGCGAAGGTCGGCTGTCCGTGGCCCGGATAGGCGATCATTTTCGGGTGGATGTTCATGAGCTTGCGGAGGCTTTGTTTGAGTTCCGCAAAATCGCCGTCGCCGAAATCGTGCCGCCCGTACCCCTGGTGGAACAGCGTATCGCCGCAGAACATGCCCTGATGGTCCGGCAGGAGATAGCACACGCCGCCCTTGGAATGCCCGGGCGTATGCAGCACGCCGATCTCCATCCCCGCCAGGGAAAGCACCTGCCCGTCCTCCACGGTGACGGGCTTCGTTTCAATCGCCACGTTGAACTGGAAGGTGCGGCTTTCGTTCTTCACGGGGTCGGAAAGCTTGGGCGCGTCCAGCGTGTGGATGTACAGCGGGATTTGGAAATGCCCGCACACGGTATCCGCAACGGCAAAGTGGTCGAAGTGCCCGTGCGTAAGCAGCGCGGCCACGGGCTTGCGGTTTCCCACGGCGGCGATGATGCGCTCCGCCTCCAGGCCGGGATCGACGATCACCAGCTCGCCCGCGGCTTCGTTCACGGCAAAATAACAGTTGGTGGGGTAATTGTCGCCGACCGGGATCGTTTCCACGTTGATATGCATAGGCTCCCCCGTCAGAAGTTTTTCCTGGAATCCAGCAAAATGGTCACCGGCCCGTCGTTGACCAGGCTTACGGCCATATCCGCGCGGAACACGCCCATGCCAACCGATATCCCCATGGCCCGCCACGCTTCCACGGCGGCGGTATAGAGCTTATCCGCCTTCGCGGGTTCTTCGGCGGCGGTAAAGCCGGGCCGCCGCCCGTGGCGCGCGTCGCCAAGCAGGGTAAACTGGCTGACCGCCAGAATGTCCCCGCCGGTATCCAAAAGCGAGCGGTTCATTTTGCCCTGATCGTCCTCAAAGATGCGCAAATTGGGCACTTTCTCCGCGATGTAGCGCAAATCGGCCTCCGTGTCCCCCGCCTCCACGCCCAGCAGCACCAAAACGCCGCCGCCGATCTGCGAAACCAATTGATCGTGGACGGCGACGGACGCCCGGGTAACCCGCTGTACTACAGCTCGCATCCTGTTCTCCCTTTGCGTGACCTGAATTTGCCTATCGCCAATGAAACACAACTTGATCGGTTATCCGGATGCGCCGTCATTCCAATCGCGTTCGCGGCCGGAGAGGCGGCACATGCTGCTTACGACGTGCCCCGGAATACGTCCACGACGTCCGTGCGGCGCTTGAGTGCTTTGATGAGCTTGTCCAGCGTTTCGCGGCTTTTCACCTGCACGACCATGGTTACGTTGCTGGTGCGGCGCTTTTTATCGCGCTTTACGTTCACGCCGATGATCGGCACGCCGACGTTGTTGACGCTGGTGGCCAGGTCGCCCATCAGGGAAACGCTGTCGTAGGCGATGATGTTGATGGTGGCGTTGAACTCGCCGTCGCCGGTATCCGCCCATTCCACGTCGATCATGCGGTCGTCGGTCGGATCGCCGACGTTGGGGCAATCGGCCTTATGCACGGTTACGCCGCGCCCGCGGGTGATGTAGCCGATGATTTCGTCGCCGGGAACGGGGTTGCAGCAGCGCGCGAAGCGCACCAGAATGCCGGACTGCCCCTTGACGTACACGCCGTGGGAGGGCTTGCCCAGGTGCTCGCGCACCTCTTCCTGGGTAATCTCCTTGACTTCGGGCACGGCCGGGGTTTCGGCCTTGCGCTGTTCCTCAATCAGGCGGCTGATGACGTAGGACGAGGCCATGCCGCCGTAGCCCACGGCGCCGTAGATATCGTCCAGCTCCTGAAAGGCGTAGCGTTTCAAAATCGGGTCGTAATACTCGGGCTTGAGCAGCAGGTGTATCTGCACGCCGCGCCGCTTGGCCTCGTGCTCCAGCATGTCGCGGCCGCGCACCATGTTTTCGCCGCGCAGCTCTTTTTTGAAAAACTGGCGGATCTTGGCGCGTGCCTGCGGCGTTTGCACGATTTTCATCCAGTCCATGCTGGGGCCCTTGGAGCTGGCCGAGGTGATGATCTCCACGCGGTCGCCCGTTTCCAGCTCCGTTTCCAGCGGCACGATGCGGCCGTTGACCTTCGCGCCGACGCAATGGTTGCCCACGCCGGAGTGGATGCGGTAGGCGAAGTCGATGGGCGTGGAGCCGCGCTGCATGGAAATGATATCGCCCTTGGGCGTAAACAGCAGCACTTCGTCCGAAAACAGGTCGGTTTTCAGGCTGTCGATGAACTCCTTGGAATCCCGAGTGTCGTTTTGCCAGTCCAAAATCTGGCGCAGCCAGTAGAGCTTGTTGTCCAGATCGTCGGCCTTCGCGCCTTCCTTGTAGCGCCAGTGCGCGGCAACGCCGAACTCCGCCACGCGGTGCATGTCCCAGGTGCGGATCTGCAGCTCAAAGGGAAACGGCATGGTGCGCCCGCCGATCAGCGTGGTGTGCAGGCTTTGGTACATGTTGCCCTTGGGCACGGAAATGTAATCCTTAAACCGGCCGGGAATCTGGTTCCACAGCGTATGCACGATGCCAAGCACCGTATAGCAGTCCTGTACGGTATCCACCAGCACGCGCACGGCGATCAGATCGTAAATCTGCTCGAAGGACTTGTTCTGCTCGGTCATCTTGCGGTAGATGGAATACAGGTGCTTGGAGCGGCCGTCGATCTCATAATGAATGTTGTGCTCGTCCAACGTTTCCGACAGGCTTTTGATCACCAGGCGGATGTTTTCCTCGCGCTCGATACGCCTAAGCCCCACCTTGCGGGCGATGTCCTGGTAGGCTTCCGGCTCCAGGTACTTAAAGCAGATATCCTCCAGCTCCTGCTTGACGGCGTTCATGCCCAGGCGGTGCGCAAGCGGGGTGAAGATATCCAGCGTTTCCAGGGCGATGGCTTTTTGCCGCTCGGGCGGCTGGTGGGTGAGGGTGCGCATGTTGTGCAGGCGGTCGGCCAGCTTGATGATCACCACGCGGATATCCTTGGACATCGCAAGGATCATTTTACGTAAAGATTCGGCCTTCTGCTCCTCGCGGTTGGAAAAATCCAGTTTATCCAGCTTCGTAACGCCGTCCACCAGCGCGGCAACCTCTTCGCCGAACTCCTTGCGGATGGTTTCGATATCGACGGCGGAACAATCTTCCACGGTATCGTGCAAAAGCCCCGCGGTAATGGTGGGCGGGTCGATCATCAGATCGGTCAGGATGGACGCAACCGCCGCGGGGTGCGTGAAATACGGCTCGCCGCTGCGGCGCACCTGGCAGCTGTGTGCGTTTTCGGCAAACTCGTAGGCTTTTTTCACCAGCAGATAGCTATCGTCGTTGGGGTTTTGCTTGCGCACGCGGGCCACCATTTTATCCAGCCCCATGCACTCGTTGGTGATATAGGTCAGCATCCGGCCACCTCCTTTCGGGGACGTTAGACGAATTAGGCATCCGAGGCGAGCGAGTGTCCGGTGGACACTTCAGCGAAGCTGAAAGCGAACCGAGGATGGGAGGTTTGACAGAGCATTGCGACCGATAGGGAGCAAGGCGACAATCAAACCGAGTGGAGGAATGAGGAATGGCGGTGCGGTTGCTTACGCAACCGAGATTGAAAAAGATACTAATCATTCATTCGTAAAGGTTTTTCACAAGCTGGTTTCAACATTCTTTATACTAAAAGTCCAAAGCATTCCGGATTATCAGAAGATTGCGGAGCAATCTTTCCGCCATTCCT
>CAYRPW010000033.1:0-4710 GCA_964426145.1 uncultured Oscillospiraceae bacterium | reverse complement strand
TCGCACTTGCTGGGCGGGAGAAGCGTGTAGGAGAAGGGGTTTTGTACAAAGCGCGCAAGCCCGAGCTCCTGAAACGCCCGCAGCCCCGTAAGCGTCTGCGCATCGCTTAGGTTCGCCGCCTGCGCGGTTTCCCGAAGGCTTGCAAACGCGGACTTGCGCAGCAGCCGGTACAGCGCGCGGTACGCATCGTCGCCCGCGTCCAGCGCGGCAAGCGCCCTGCAGAGCGCCGGGCTGCGGCCGGGCGCGATCAGCGCGGCGTTTGGGCACTGCGCCTGCCAGAAGGCTTCGTCCGCCGGGGACAGCGCTCCGTCCAGCAGCACGATATGCCGCCAGAACGGGGAAAGGCTGCCCGTGAACATTGGGCGGATCCACAGGGTGTGGAAGCAGCGGGGGTCCTCCGGCATGGCTTGCGCAAGCTCCACCCGGTCTTCCAGGCGGGAGAGCAGCAAAAGCGCGCTTTCCCTGGTATACGCGACGTACAGCGTGCCCTGACGGCCGCAAAGCAGTTCATCGCCAAGCGGCGGCTGCGCGGATGCGGAACATAAGGTTTCTGCGCCGGAACCCGGTTTTCCTTCCTGTTCCAGCAGCCGCAGCGCAAGCCACGTATGGTACGGCGCTTCCTCCTCCTGCGCAAGGGCGCGCTTCCTTGCATAGGCCGCCGGGCGCAGGGCGCTTACGTGGCACTGGATTTCCTGCCTGCCGCGGTACTCGTTGCGCTCCAGCGAATAGGCGACGTCCACCTCGTCGGGAAGCATTGCCGCCTCCGCGCCCATGCCGAAGGCGATGCCGCCCAGCACGGTTTTGTTCTGCCGGAGCTGAAGCTGCAAATGCGCGCCGCCCGCCCCGCAGGCGCGGCGGGTTTGGAGCTGCGCGCCGCCCGTGTAAAACACCGGCGCGGGATGATCCACCCCGTAGGGCTTGAGCTGCGAAAGCTGGTCGAGCAGGGAAACGTCCGCGTCCTCGAAATTCAAGGCAAGGTCGTACGCCTGCGCGGGCACGAATACTTCGGGATCGGCGGCGGCTACGGCCTGTTCCAGCCGCTCGCAGAAGGCAGGATATCGGTCTTCGGTCAGGGTGACGCCCGCGGCCATCGCATGGCCGCCGTACTTCACCAGCAGATCATCGCAGCGCTTTAAACAATCCGCAAGGTGCACGCCCGGCACGCTTCGCAGGCTGCCGTGCAGCATGCCGTCCTCCGCGGACAGCGCGCAGACGGGCACGGAAAAATGACGGTTCAGCCGCCCGGCCACCAGCCCGATGACGCCCTTGTGCCAGCCCGCGCCGCGCACGAACAGCACGCGCCGGGAAACGAAATCATGCATGTGCGCCTGCGCCATGGCTTCGTCCACCGCCTCGGCCTCCAGGTGCTTGCGGCGCGCGTTGGCCGCGTCCAGCTGCGCGGCAAGCGCCGCGGCCTCCGCGGGATCGGTGGTCAGCAGCAGGCGCACGGCGGCGTTCGCATCCCCCACGCGGCCCGCCGCGTTCAGCCGCGGCGCAAGCTGAAACCCCACCTGCCCTTCCGACACGGGCTCCCGGATGTCCGCCGCGGCCATCAGCGCCGCAAGGCCCAGGCGTGTTGGGATCAGCTTCAAACCCAGCGCGGCGATGACGCGGTTTTCCCCGGTCAGCGATACGATATCGGCGATGGTGGCAACGGCGGCCAGCGGCAGCAGCTGTTGGAGCATGTCCGCCCATAGCGCTTCCTGCGCGGGCGCGGCAAACAGCGCGGACGCAAGCTTTAAAGCAACGCCCGCGCCGCACAGGAACGCGAAGGGGTAACCGTTCAGCAGCGGGTTGATCACAGCGTCCGCCGGGCAGGGCGCAAGGCCGGGCTGGTGATGGTCGGTCACGATCACCCGCATGCCGAGGGATTGCGCCAGGGTTACCTCGCGCGCGTTGGTGATGCCCAGATCCACCGTAATTAAAAGCCGGTACTGGCGGGCAAGCTCCGAAACGGCTTCCGCGTTCAGGCCGTAGCCGTCGTCCCGCTGGGGCAGGTAGTACGAAACGCAAACGCCGTACGCCCGCAATGCCTCGGTCAGCAGCGCGGCAGCGCAGATGCCATCGGTATCGTAATCGCCGTAAACCACGGTCGGCCACTGTTCCGCCTTCGCGGTTTTCAGCAACGAAACCGCCTCCCGCATGCCGGACAGCAAAAACGGGTCGTGCAGCTGGGAAAGCGCAGGGTTTAAAAACCGATCCGCTTCCTGCGCCGTTTCCACGCCCCGCGCGAATAAAAGCGCGGCCACTACGCCCGCATACGGGCGGAGCTTTTCCTGCCTGTCCGCGGTGAAGAGGCGCTCTGAGCGGGGCACGAAGCGGAGCATGGGGTCATCCTTTCTAAAACACAGTCCCGATGGCTACAAAACCATCGGGACTTGGCGGCTTTACAGCCCTTTATACAATGAGGAATGAGGAGTGAAAAATGAGGAATTGTGGTACGGTTGCTTGCGCAACCGGGGACTTCATTCCCTATTGAACGGAAAATTGAAGAGATTGCGGAGCCATCTTTCCGCCATTCCTAATTCCTCATTCGCCTCGACCTACTGCTGCATCTTGGCGATTTCTTCCGCCAGGTTGTCGTGCCGCTTCTCCAGGCCTTCGCCGCGCTCGAAACGCTCGAAACGCACGGGGCCGATCTTCGCGCCGATCGCCTTTTCCACCTCGGCGGTGTAGACGTTCACGGCCTTATCGGGATCTTTGACGAAATCCTGCTCGGTGAGGCAGACGTCTTTATAGAACTTGGTGATGCGGCCTTCCACCATGCGGTCCACGATCTTCTCGGGCTTGCCTTCGTTGAGCGCCTGTTCGCGGAGGATTTTCTTTTCCTTCTCCAGCGTATCCGTGGGCACTTCGGCGCGCACCACATACTCCGGCTTGGCGGCCGCAATCTGCAGCGCCAGGTCGTGGTAATAGGCTTTGAACGACTCGGCGGTAAAGGTGGCGGGGGTATCGTTGTTCACTTCCACCAGCACGCCGATTTTGCCGCCCATGTGGATATAGGTTTCCGCAACGCCCGCGGCCGCCTGATAGCGGGCAAAACGGCGCACGGAAATCTTTTCGCCGATGGCGACGGTCGCGTCGGACACGAGATCGGTGATGGTTTTGGAAGGATCGTCCGCAAATTTCTGCGAAAGCAGCGCTTCCACATCCTTCGGCGCGGCAAGCGCGATGTGGCGCGCGATCTTCTTGCAGAAATCCTTGAAATTATCGGTCTTGGCCACAAAGTCGGTTTCGCAGTTGACTTCCACGATTACGCCGACCTGGCTGTCCGGGGTGACATACCCTTCCACCATGCCTTCGGCGGCAATGCGGCTGGCTTTCTTGGCGGCTGCGGCAAGGCCCTTTTCCCGCAGGAATTCAATGGCTTTTTCCATGTCGCCGCCGCACTCGAGCAGCGCCTTTTTGCAGTCCATCATGCCGGCCTGCGTGGTTTCACGGAGTTCTTTGACTAATTGTGCTGTTACTTCTGGCATTGGGGTTTCTCTCCTTACTCAACGGGTTTCTCGTCGGCGTCCAGAGCGTCCGCGGCGTCTGCTTCGTCGGCGGCGTCAGCGCTTTCCATCTGGCGGCCCTGCTTGCCTTCCAGCACGGCGTCGGCCATTTTGCCCGCGATCAGCTTCACGGCGCGGATGGCGTCGTCGTTGCCGGGGATCACATAATCGATCTCGTCGGGATCGCAGTTGGTATCGACGATGCCCACGATCGGGATGCCCAGCGTACGCGCTTCGCTGACGGCGATGTGCTCTTTGCGCGGGTCCACGATGAACAGCGCGCCGGGAAGCCGCTTCATCTCACGGATACCGCCGAGGTTGGCTTCCAGCTTTTCGCGCTCGTGCAGGAGCTTGATGACTTCCTTCTTGGGCAACAGGTCAAACTGGCCGGTCTGCTCCATCTTGTCGATCTGGTTCAAACGATCGACGCGGGTGCGGATGGTGCGGAAGTTGGTCAGCATTCCGCCAAGCCAGCGGTTGTTGACAAAGAACATGTTGCAGCGCTGGGCTTCCTGGGAAATGCTTTCCTGCGCCTGCTTTTTGGTGCCCACGAACAGGATGCTCTGGCCCTGCATGGCCACGTCGCGCACGAACGCATAGGCTTCGTCCGCCTTGCGGACGGTTTTTTGCAGATCGATGATGTAGATACCGTTGCGCTCGGTGAAGATGTACTGCGCCATTTTGGGGTTCCAGCGCCGGGTTTGGTGGCCGAAGTGGACGCCCGCTTCGAGCAACTGTTTCATAGAAATGACTGCCATGGTTGATTTCCTCCTTGTTTTATCCTCCCCTTGCGTCTTGTCAGGCGAACACCGCTGAACGCGGCACAATCGCCCAATCGGCAAAGGTGCGTAATCCGAGTTATTATAGCATAAGGGGAAAAAGGGTGCAAGTGCCCCTATCCATTCGATATTATAGGATAACAAAAATTATACTCATGGTTAAAATTATTGATCATCGAAAATCTGAGCATCACGCTTCTTATGTGCAGATATATGAACAATATCCCTTCACATATCCGCCACCACGTATAAATTGAGTACAGGTCATATCCTCATATGAATCATAAATGTCACGTTATAATAAAATGCGCTCACATCATTTTATCATTAAAACTAAGTCCTATATGCAGTGTCGTTCGGTTATCCACAACCCGATCGATTAAAATCATACAGGTAGGGAGGCAACTTATGTACTATTTCTCGTATACAAATGATTC
>CAYRPW010000032.1:10766-12145 GCA_964426145.1 uncultured Oscillospiraceae bacterium | reverse complement strand
TTTGCAGCCGGGGACGGACGACGCAGGCTGCGGCTACGGCTGGCAGCTGTGGATGTGCAAACAGCCCGGCATGGTGCGCTTTGACGGCGGTCAGGGGCAGTTTTGCATTATGGATCTGAACCGCGATACGGCCGTAGCCATCCACGAAGGCGGCTGGCATCCCGGCGGTGTGCAGCGCGTGCTGGACCTGACCGAGGCGCTGATGGCCTCCGCGCAGGATACGCCGTATCCTGAAAATTCCGCCGCGTACGCAAAGCTCAAGGCGTATCTGGATAACCGCGCCGTTGTGCCCGCGCCCGCGCGGCCTGTGCCGCACGGCGCAAAGCGGTTCGCGGGCAGCTATGCGGTAACGCAGGGCGTGTTCAATCCGTGGATCGAAGTGGCCCCGGTGGACAGCGATTTTTACCACCTGTTCTACGAACCCTCCATCCGCCCGGACATCGCCGTGTTCGACATTGCCCTGTCCGAGGATGAAGTGGTGCTCACGCTCAACCGTTTCGCCGTCATCCGCGCCCGATTGGACGGGAACTGGCGGCGCGCGCAGACCGAAACCGTTCTGCCGCCGCTCAGGGATTACGCGGCCACCGCGCGCTTTTTAAGCGATACGACGCTATGCGTCTCCATCCGCTGGCTGAACGGGTGGTGCAGGCCGGAACTCACCTTCCGCCTGCGCGGCGAATGTGACCTGGAGATCCTCTGCGAGAAGGACATGCTGCACGAGGGCCGCGCGCCCTTTGCCCGCTGCGCGCAGGCGCGGAAAACCCGCTGACGTTCCCCGGGCGCCCCGCGCATACGCAGCCTGTCACCGGCAGGATGAACCCCGGCCGCGGGTTTTCGTCCGCGCATCGGGTACCTGAACTGGATGCCGGAAAACTTGATCCCAAAACCGCCGCGCCGCCAAACCGCCGGGAAAGCCCGGATCGGTTTGGCGGCGCGGCGGCTTTCTTGCGCGGCTTTCACCGCGGGACATTGCGCCCGCCTGCCGCTGAACTGCGTTCCGGAGCGGGCTGATATCATTTCGCAGCGGGTTCCTTTGTATCTTTTGCACACTTATTTGAACATATTAACCATTTCGTTGCATTGCGGCAGGAATGCGGACGCGATACCATGAGGATACAGAATGGGTCGGGATTTGAATGTGACAGGAGGTGCTGTATGGATTGTTATTTCAATTCCCGAACATGGCATCACACCGGCGACCGGAAAAATGAGATGGAGGGTTTTCTATGAAAAAAATGTTCGCAATCCTTTTGGCGGCCGTGCTCGTGCTCGCGGCCGCGGCTTCCGCTTTCGCGGAAGGAACCTCGCTGCGCGTTGCATGGTGGGGCGGCCAGGAGCGCCACAACAAGACCATTGAAGCGCTGGACATGTACGCGGCC
>CAYRPW010000032.1:2619-10756 GCA_964426145.1 uncultured Oscillospiraceae bacterium | reverse complement strand
AACTACTCCGTAAACGGGCAGGTCGTTGACCTGCAGCCGTATATCGATGCGGGCATCATCGACGTTTCTCATGTGGAAGCGGGTGCGCTTTCCGGCGGCAAAGTCAACGGGCAGCTGGCCGGTTTCACAACGGGTGTGAACTCCGTCACAGTTGCGTATAACCGTGCGATATTCGACCAGGCTGGTGTTGCCTATCCGACGGATGAGTGGACGTGGAGCGAATTCATCGCCACCGTAAAGGCAATTTATGAAGCGACCGGTATCCCCACGGATATCCCCTTCCTGGCCGAAGCCCGCTGGGTTGTGGAGACCATGGTGCGCAGCTACGGGTATGATTTCTTCTCCGAAGACGGAAAGTCTCTGCCGTGGGCGCAGGACCAGCAGGTGATCCAGGGCATCGTCGCCGCGATCCAGGACATCGCTGACGGCGTACAGGCCGGGTATTTTGTGGATCCGGAAGTGCAAATTGCCTGGGCGACCACCGAAGAGAATTTCATCGTGCAGGGCAAGTCCGCGATGAGTTTCATGCTGAGCAACTACTATCCCGTTTACAGCGGCGCGCTGGGCACCGATTTGGGGATGGCAATGCTGCCCAAGCTGGACGACGGCATACAAAGCGGCATGTACCTCAACTCCAACATGTACTGGTGCATTTCCCAAAACAGCCAGAACCCGGAAGTTGCTGCCGCCGTGATCAACTACCTGATCAACGACGAACGCGCAGCCATGATCATTGGCACCGACCGCGGCATCTCCCTGTCAAGCGCCGTGCGTGATCTTTTGGCAACTTCGCCTGACACCAACATTTTTACGACGAATGTCTTGGATTACATCAGCAGGGTTTCCGCGGTCGTCGCGGGTGTGAACCCGGCCGATCCTGCGAAATCCGCCGAGGCGATCAGCGTGCTGAAGAATAACTACACCGCCGTGATGTACGGCGAAATGAGCGCGGAGGACTGCGTGCTGGACTTCATCGACCAGGCTGCCGCCATTCTGCCGCAGTAAGGGATTGCCTGCGGCGTGGGAGGCGGGGGATACATTGCGCTCCTCCGCTTCCCGCCGCGCCTTGTAAATTTCGCATGGGGAGGAGAACCCTTCAATGAGAAGCCGTTCAGGCCCGGCCAATACGCTTGCTGCGCGGCAGCGCATGCAAAACGGGGTTGGGTACTTTTTCATCGGGCCCTGGCTGATCGGTTTTTTAGCGTTCACCGCTATCCCGTTCGTCGCGTCTTTCGGGCTGTCGTTTACGGATTACAACATGCTGTCCGCTCCTGTGTTTGTGGGCATTTCCAATTACGTGCGCATGTTTACCCAGGACAGGCTGTTTATCACGGCGCTGACGGTTACGTTCAAATTTGTATTGATCGCCATTCCTTTGCGGCTTGCGTTCGCCCTGATCGTCGCGATGATTTTAAAGCGCGATTCCAAGGCGGTGCCGTTTTACCGGGTCATCTACTATCTGCCCTCCATCCTGGGCGGCAGCGTTGCCGTATCGGTGATGTGGCGGTATGTGTTCTCAAAAACCGGCGTGCTTAACACGGCGCTCCAGGCCCTGGGGATCATGAGTGATATCAGCTGGATTTCCAACAAGGATACCGCCCTGTGGAGCTTGATCTTGCTGTTTATCTGGCAGTTCGGTTCGCCGATGCTGATCTTTTTATCCGGTCTCAAGCAGATTCCGCAAAGCTATTACGAAGCCGCGGAGTGTGACGGCGCGGGGCCGATCCGCAAATTCGTCTCTGTTACGCTGCCGCTTTTAAGCCCGATCATCTTCTTTAATCTCGTGATGCAGATGATCGGCGGGTTTATGGTATTCTCCCAGGCGATGATCATTACCGATGGCGGCCCGATGAACAAGACCCTCGTTTACGCGCTGTATTTATACCGACAGAGCTTTGCGTACTACAAAATGGGGTACGGCTGTGCGATGGCATGGGTTCTTTTGCTGATCATCGGAGCATTCACGCTGCTGGTCTTCAAATCGTCCTCCGCGTGGGTTTTTTATGAGAATCAAATCAAATGACGCACACAGGCAGGAACGGAGGGAGATACACCATGGCGTTACGGCGTAAGAGCGGAACGGCCCTGTTTCATCTATTCGTGTGCGGGCTGGGGCTTGTGATGATCTATCCGCTCGTCTGGATGACGTTTAGCTCGTTTAAGGAAAGCAGCCTGGTGCTGTCTACAGTGGAACGGCTCTTCCCCGTTCAGTGGCGGGCGGATAATTACGTCACCGGCTGGAGCGGGTTTGGCGGCGTTACGTTTGCCACGTTTTTCAAAAACTCGTTCATCGTCACCTTCGTTTCCGTGGCCGGCAACGTGGTGGCTTCGGCCATGGCGGCGTACGGGTTCTCCAGAATCCCGTTCCGCGGCCGCAATATTTGGTTTATCTGCATGATGATCACCCTGATGGTGCCAAGCCAGGTGCTGGTGGTGCCGCAGTATATCATTTTCAACGCGCTGGACTGGGTGAATACCTTTCTGCCGCTTACGGTTCCCGAATGGGGCGGCAGAGCGTTCTTTATCTTCCTGATCATGCAGTTTATCGCGGGAATCCCCAAAGAGCTGGACGAGGCGTCGCTGATCGACGGCTGCGGAAGCATCCGGCTGTTTGTCCACATCATCGTGCCGCTGATCAAACCGGCGCTGGCAACCGCTGCAATCTTCGCCTTCTACTGGAAATGGGACGATTTTATGGGCTCGCTCTTATACCTGAACGCGCCCGGCAACTATACCGTTTCCATCGCCTTGAAGCTCTTCAGCGATCCGACGGCCGTTTCGGATTACGGCGCCATGTTTGCCATGTGCGTACTGTCGCTCTTGCCGGTCATCGTACTGTTTTTGTTTACGCAGCGCTACATCGTGGACGGGATTGCAATGTCCGGGCTGAAAGCGTAAACTATTGGCTTGCACAGGGCGTACGCTGGCTCCGCCGTATAACCGCCGGTTTGCATACGGCGGGTTTCCGGCGGGGTATTTCCGTTTGGCGGCTGTCCGGGCGCATCGGCGTAACGGCCGTCACTAAGCCTTGCCCTTGGCCAAAACGGGGGATGAACGGGGGATTTTGGCATGAAGAACAAGCGCTTTACTCTGGTGCAGCAGGTGCTTTTCATCCTGCTCATCGGGTTTACCGTCGTGTTTGCGGCCGGGGTTTCCGTCATGCAGGGGTTCCGCCAATCCAGCCTGCAATTTATGTACGGGCAGACGCAGGAACTTGTCCGTTCTTGCGTCAACGACGCGGAGGACAGGCTATCCAAAATCGGCGCGAATTTATACGATCTGATCGTTTCGGATACCATCCAGAAGGCGGGCAGCGAATATCTGTCGCTGCAAAATCAAAAAAACAGCCTGTCCGCGCAGGCGGCCTGCCTGGATACGATCACGGCGGAGATCCAGAAAAGCATCATCCAGAACGATTGGATCACCTGTGCGAATTATCTGGACGCTGCCGGCGGCGTGCGGGCGGTGGCTTCAACGGGCTATACCAAGCTAAGCCAGGAGGCGGCGCGCGCGGTAGAACAATTGGCGACCCAAGCCCGGGGGAAAACGATCCTGATCGACGCAAGCGAATCCCTTCTCAAACCGGGCACGCTGTTGTTTGCCCGGGAGTTGCGGGAGAAAAAAGGCCTGTCGCTGCGGCATATCGGCGTCATCGTGCTGGTGGTCGATATGGAGAAAGCAGGCGCGATGCTTGCCGACGCGTACGACGGTGCGTATCTGCTGCAAAACGAGGATTATGGGCTTTCGTACCTGTTTAACGACTCAAGCGGCATCGCGCGCATGGAAGCGGAGTTTTCGGATGCGAACATTCAGCGCAACGGGTATGCGCTACTGGAAGTCGACGGCAGTTACTACTTTGTGACCGAGTTCGCCGATGCCGGTCACCTGTTTTCCTACCGGGTGCTGCTTCCGTATGGAACATTGTTTGCCAAGGTGGAAGGGCTGTTTACGCGGTTTGTGGGCATCTTCATTCTATGCTGCGCGGCTGCGCTTGCCCTGAGCATTGTGCTGATGCGCCGCGTAACGCTGGATATCCGCAGGCTGCGCACCCACATCGGTAACATATCGAACTTCGCGGATATCCCCATCAACGGGAACCTTCCCATGCACAACCGCGATTCCTATGAGCTATACCAGACGTTCAACGCAATGGCGGAGTATATCAACACGCTGATCCGGGATAATTACCAAAAGCAGATTTTGGTCAAGGAAACGCAGCTTTCCACCCTGCAGGCGCAGATCAACCCGCACTTTTTGTACAATACCCTCAACTCGATCTACTGGATGGCAAAGAAGGCGAACGACCCTCATTTGAGCGACATGATCGACAGCCTGAGCAGACTGCTTCGGGAGGCGACCAACGTCAACGAAACGCTTATCAATATCGATAAGGAACTGGACATCGTCTGCCATTACGCCAGAATTCAACAGCAGCGCTATGGGGAGCGGCTGAACCTGACCTTCGACGTCTCAGAGGAGTGCGGGGGGCTTGCCATCCCGAAATTCACCCTGCAGCCGATGCTGGAAAACGCAATCCATTACGGGCTGGAACAAATGCTGGAAGCCTGTGACGTGAGCATCCGTATCATTACGCAAGGGGAGGCCTGCATGTGCCAGGTGCGCAACAAAGGGCCTGCCCCGGCGGAAGATTTGATGGAAAAACTCAGGCGCGGTGAAATTGCCCTCAAGGGGAACGGCGTAGGGCTTCTCAATATCGACAAACGAATCAAAACCGTATTTGGGGAATCATACGGAATCTGTGTTTTCCGGGATTTGGAGACCGAGGAAACGGTGGTGCAGGCGGTTTTCCGTAAAAAGCCGCTGGCGGAATGGGAGGCGCGGGAACATGCGGGAAACGTATAAGGTGATGGTCGTGGACGATGAACCGATCGTACGCGATGCCATCGCCACGCAGGTGCCGTGGGAAAAGCACCGTATAGAAATCGTAAAAGCTGCCGCGCATGCTATCGAGGCGATGGAGTTTTTGGAGCATCACGAGGTGCATTTGATTTTGGCGGATATTCAGATGCCCGTGATCAACGGGCTGGAGATGATCCGGCGCACCCGCGAGCAGACCATGGCGCTGGATTTTATCGTCATCAGCGGGTATGCGGATTTTTCATACGTACAGCAAAGCCTGCGGCTGGGTGCCAGGGATTATCTGCTGAAGCCGTTTGATGAAACGGCGCTTCTTAACACCGTGATCGCCGCACGGGACGCCTGGGAACAGCGCAGGCTTCTCGCCGGCCTTAAGGACGGCGGCATTGCCGTGGCGCAGGCCGCCGCGGGAGAGCGGACGGTCTATTCTTCCACGGTTTCCCAGGTGCTTTCGATTATCGAAGAAGAGCTCTCCAACAACGAGCTGACTCTCAAATGGATTTCCACAGAAAAGCTGTTTCTCAACGAAAATTATCTATGCAAGAAATTCCAGGATGAGGTCAGACAGCGCTTTTCCACCTATCTGTTCGAACACAGAATGCTGCTGGCCATGCGTCTGATCGCCAAAGACCCGGATGTGCAGATACAAAACGTGGCACGAGAATCCGGTTTTGGCGACAATGCCCAGTACTTCAGCAGCTGTTTTAAGAAGTATACGGGATATACGCCTACGGAATACCGCAGGCACATCCACAGCGAATGGGGGAGAACGCCGGTATGAATGGAATCGTAGATTTCCATACGCACCCATATTTGAACGAAGAGCAGAACCTGTGCATGTACGAGGGCAGCGCGTCGCCCGATCCGCTTGCGATGCGCGCGCAGCTGCAGGAAAGCGGAATCGGTAGGATCTGTGGCTGCGTACTTCGCAAAGACCGGGCATTTTCCCTGCGGGAGCTCAACGACTCCGCCCTGCGGCTTCGCGAGATGCTGGGCGATTTTTATGTTCCCGGCTTCCATATCCACCCGGCTTATGTTGCGCAGTCGGCCACCGAGATTGAACGGATGCACGCGCAGGGCGTACACCTGATCGGCGAGCTTGTGCCCTACATGCACGGCTGGGGGGATTTCGGCCATGCGCCGTATGTGCGGGAGTTACATGAAATTCTTACGGCGGCAGACCCGTACCCGGTGACGGTCAGCTTTCATACCACGTGGGAGTGGCCAATCGACGCCGTGATCGCCGCGCATCCCGGCCTTACGTTCGTCGCCGCGCATCCCGGCGAGCGCGAGAGCGTTGAAAAACACATCTCCCGGATGCGGACTTATGAAAACGTGTATCTGGATCTATCCGGCACCGGAATTTTCCGCTTCGGCAGCATCCGGCATCTGGTGAACGCCGTTGGCTCGGAACGCATTCTGTTCGGTACGGATTTCCCGATCTGCAATCCCGAAATGTACGTTCACGCGGTGCTGGGCGAACGCCTGGGCAGCGGCGTACAGGAGAAAATCTTCAGCCAGAACGCGCGGCGTATCCTGGGGCTTTAGCGCTGGCGGACAGTGAACCAGGCTGTTTGCCCGCGCCCGGGGTATACCATTGTTTCACGAATATCGTCGGGTACGGAGATAATTGGCTGCGGTGCCGCGGGATGTTGGTTTACACGAACTTCGGCAGCCAGGTTCCGTGCGCTTTAATCAGTTCGTCGCACATGGATACGATATCGTCGATGGAAAGCTCGCTTTGCGTGTGCGGGTCCATCATCACGGCGCGGTAGACGTCTTCCCTGCGGCGGGTGCGCGCGGCCTCAAGCGTCAGTAGCTGCACGTTGATGTTGGTGCGGTTTAACGCCGCGCACTGCTCGGGCAGCGGGCCGGTCACCGTAGGCTGCACGCCGCTTGCGTCCACCAGGCAGGGCACTTCCACCACCGCGTTTTGCGGGAGGTTCGGGATCAGGCCGCGGTTTAATACGTTGCCGCCGATCTTGTAGGGCACGTTGGTTTCCATGGCTTCCATGATGTAGCTTGCATACTCGCTGGTGCGCGTGTGGCTTAGGTGCGGGTCATGGGTCAGCTCGTCGCGGCGTTTGTTCCAGTCGTCAATCTGGTGAATACAGCGGCGCGGATACTCGTCCAGCGGAATGGCATAGCGCTCGATGAGCTCGGGATAT
This sequence comes from uncultured Oscillospiraceae bacterium, assembly GCA_964426145.1. Classification (GTDB taxonomy): domain Bacteria; phylum Bacillota; class Clostridia; order Christensenellales; family Aristaeellaceae; genus CAXXOK01. The sequence goes on along the minus strand of CAYRPW010000032.1, from coordinate 3,710 downwards.
TTGTCCTTGATGAAAAACGGCATATACTCCGCGTTGTGCTCGGAGGATTCGGTGATATAGTACCCGAAGCGCTTCATCACTTCGAAGCGCACCATATCGTTATGTTTTTCGGTCATCGCCGCAGCGCGGCGCCTGATCTCCGGGTACAGATCCTTGCCGCCTTTGGTCACCTCCAACAGCCAGGCCTGGTGGTTGATGCCCGCAATCTTCCACTGCACGTCGCCGCCGTAGAGTTCTTCCAGGCCCACTTCTTTCATAAGCGTGCTGCAGCACACCTGCACGCTGTGGCACAGGCCCACCGTTTTGATCGGGGTCATGCTAAGCATCGCGCCGGTGAGCATGGCCATGGGGTTGGTGTAATTCAAAAACCACGCGTCGGGGCAAACCTCTTCCATATCGCGGGCAAAATCCAGCATCACGGGAATGGTGCGCAAGGCGCGGAACACGCCGCCCACGCCCAGCGTATCGGCAATGGTCTGGCGCAGGCCGTATTTCTTGGGGATCTCGAAATCCGTGATGGTGCACGGGTCGTACCCGCCCACCTGAATGGCGTTGACCACGTATTGCGCGCCGCGCAGCGCTTCCCTGCGGTTTTCAACGCCGCAGTAGCTTTCGATAACCGCTTTGTTGCCCAGGTTGTTGCGGATGGCGGTGAGCATCAGCTCCGATTCCTTCAGCCGCACGGGGTCGATATCGTACAGGCAGATAACGGAATCTTGAAGCGCGGGGCACGCCATGCTGTCCCCCAGCACATTTTTGGCAAATACCGTGGAACCGGCGCCCATGAACGTAATCTTTGGCATAGGAACCCCTCCTTTTTGCCTGTAGCATAGCATGCGCGGTATTTGACTTCCAGCCTGAATTGTTGCAAAATATAGTCAAAATGTTGCATGAGGTGACAGCATGAGCCTTTCCGTCAACCAGTTCGGCACCGAGCAGACGGCGCCCTCGCACCGTTACGGGCCGCACGTGCGCGATCATTATCTCATTCACTACGTGCTCTCCGGCAAAGGCACGCTCAAAGCCGAGGGGCTGACCCATCGCATCGGGGCGGGGGAGGCGTTCGTCATCTTCCCCGGCCAGGTGACAAC
>CAYRPW010000032.1:0-2609 GCA_964426145.1 uncultured Oscillospiraceae bacterium | reverse complement strand
GGAAGCGGGCGAGCTTCTTGCCCGGGCGGGCATCGCGCCGGACCGGCCCGTGATCCGTTGCCGCCATAACCTGTTTCCCGTCGTCCAGCAGATGAGCCAGGACATCGGGCTTTCCGAAAGCCCCCTCGCGTTGACGGGCGGGCTGATGCGCTTTCTGGCGCTGCTTTTTGACCGGCAGGAGCAGGCGAAATCCACCGGCCGCGCGCTGTACGAAAAGGCGGTCTGGTATTTCCGCGGCAACTACCCGCGCCCCATCACCATTGCGGAAACCGCCCGGTTCGTCAACCTCAGCCGTTCGCAGCTGTTCCGCGTCTTCCGGGAGGAATGCGGCAGGTCGCCCAAGCAAGCGCTCACCGCGCTGCGTTTGGAGGAAGCCTACCGCCTGCTTTATTCAACGCGGCTCACCGTGCAGGTGGTGGCCTACGCCGTGGGCATTCCTTCGGCCAGCCGTTTCTGCGCCTTGTTTCTGGAACAGTACGGCCAAACCCCCGGCCAGTTTGCGCGCACCAAAACAGACGGAAAGCCCGGCGGCCCCCGGAAAGATTGATATGGGAAAACCCGCCGCTCCGATGCGCCGCAAAACCGGCGGCCGTACGGAGGGCGGGTTTTTATTATGAGAGGGATTCCACTGCCTGAGGATTTACGATTGCTCTGTTTTCCGGCTCCAGTAGGCGGCGAACGCGTCCAGACTGCGGATGGCGGAACGGATGTCACTGAACACGGGCAGGCCGTTTTCCTCAAGGTATCGCACCAGCGCCTGGTAGTGCCGCCCGGCATTGACGGAGACCACCACCGGCTTTCGCGTTTTGCGGAAGGCGCTTACCAGCAGCGGGCCGATGGCGTCCGCGTCCAGATAGTTCTCTTCCACGGTTTTAAGCGTATCCACGTGCGGCACGATGCCCACGAACAGGCAATCCACGTTCGGGTCTTTAAGCACTGCCTCGATGAACCGGGCGTAGAGCGGATCGTCGGTCATGGGGGTCAGGTCGAGGAAGGGCGTTTCCACGTTCACCAGCCCGTGCACATTCAGGATTTTGAGCGCTTCCACGGTTTCGGGCGCGAAGGCCGCTGGCTGGAGCTGGTTTAAAATATCCGCGCCCATGGTGGCCTCCAGCCCGGCGTTCACCACGCCCGCCACGCGGCAGCCGCGCGCCCGGTTGCGCGCCAGCACGGCGAAGGCTTTGGTATAGTTATAGAAATCGTCCAGCGCTTCGGTTAAAATACAGCCGCCCTGCTGGCACGCCGCGCGGAACACCTCGTAGCTGCCGCTCATCGCCGCCGTGTGCGAGGCTGCGGCCTTCGCGCCCGCCTCGGTGCGGCCGGATTTGTACACGATCACGGGTTTCTTCGTCTGACGCAAAAGGCTGTAGAACTGGCGGCCTTCGCCCGCGCCGATGCCTTCGGCGTAGATGGCGATCACGTCAATCATCGGGTCCTGCTCGAAATACGCCATGAGGTCGGGAATGTTGACGTCCACCTTGTTGCCGAAGCTCACGATCGAGCGGAAAATGGCCGAATGCTGGTTGCGCTCCACGCAGGTGATGCTCATCGCCCCGCTTTGGGTGAGCAGCGCCGTGTTGCTGCGCGGGCTCAGCGGGATGGACAGGCGGGCTTCCTCGATAAACAGTGTGTTCACGCCCTGCTGCCCCGCGCGCGGCGCGGCGAACACGCCCATGCAGTTGGGGCCGATCACCCGCACGCCGGGCTTGCGCACGCGGGTCATTTCCCGGGCAAACTGGCGGTAATCCATATCCGCGGGGATGCCGGAGATCAAAATCACGCTCTTGCCCGCGGGAACGGTTTCCATAAACGCAACGGAGTATGCGCCCGGAGCCGCGTACACCGCCAGGTCGTACGGCGCTTCGATCTCCGCGATGCTTTTGTACAGGGGGAACGTCCGCCCGCCGATCACCGTTTCGCCGCCCTTGGGGTTGACGCAGTAGATGTCAGTGCGGCCTAAATCCATCAGCAGGCTTACGATGTTGCGCGCCATGCTGTATTTGCCCGGATCGGTGGAAACGCCCACAACCGCCACGCCGTTTGGCGCGAAAAAACCGCTGAGGCCGTCCTGGTTGGGCAGCACGTCGTCGTCGCTTTCTCCGGCGGGGGCAAACTCGGCAAAGCCGTCCACCGCCACGAAACGCCCGTCCTTGGAAAATACGATGGGGTTTAGGTCCATCGCCTGAAAGCGGAACGCCGGGCGCGGCCGCGTGAACGAGGAATAGTGAAGGCCGAGCTCGGACAGGCCGGTCACGGCGGCGGCGATCTGCTCCAGGCGTTCGGGGTGGCCCATATCGCGGTATTTGTGGCGGATGTTCAAATTATCCAGCAGCTCTTTCGCGTCGTCCAGCGAGATCGGCGCGATCAGCAAATTGGCCGGGTCGTAATACTTGGCGAAAAACTCCGCGTCGTCGCCGCCCTTGGAGAGGGTGACCACCGTGCCGAAGGCCGGATCATCCTGAAAGCCCACCATAATTTCATCGCCGATGGCCTGGGTAAAGTGGATGAACTCGATCAAAAGAAAACCGTCGATGCGCGGCTTCTGATCGTCTGCAAAATGCGAGAGCACTTCTTTTCGCATATGGCTCAGCACATAGCGGATGAACAGC
>CAYRPW010000031.1:1583-12342 GCA_964426145.1 uncultured Oscillospiraceae bacterium | reverse complement strand
CAGCCTGACCGTTTTATTCGCGTGGGGCTGGGGCGCGTTCGTCGGCGCACTTCCATTCATTCTCAGCGGGCAGCTTCGTTTCGTACAAGCCCTGTTCGAATCGGTGAGCGGATGGACAACGACGGGGCTTTCCGCGATGGACGTAACCGTAACCCCGTATATCTACCTGTTTCACCGCAGTTTCATGCAGTTTTGCGGCGGTCTCGGCTTCGTTTTGATGATGGTGCTTCTGGTGCAGGGCAAACAAGCCATGAACTTGTTCAACGCCGAAGGCCACCCCGACAAGCTGAAGCCCAACCTGAAGAAAACGGCGCAGGCCATCGGGCTGATGTACGGCGGGTTTCTGGTAGCCGGCACCGCCGCCTATGTGGTGTCTGGCATGGACGTATTCGGCGCGATCTGCCACGCCATGTGCGCGCTATCCACGGGCGGTTTCTCCACGAAGCTCAACAGCATCGGGGAATATGCAAGTCTGCCGATTGAAGGGGTCACCATCGTGCTCATGCTGATCGGCACCACCAACTTCGCCGTGCTGCAGTTGATTGTCACCCGCAAATGGAAGCAAGCGAGCAAAGTAAGCGAGCTTCGGTTCATGTTTGTGCTGCTGCTCGTTTTTGTCCCCATCGTAGCGCTTTCCCTGATCGGCGGTCTGGGCATGGGGGCGGGAGAGGCAATCCGCCGCGCCTTGTTTGATACCGCTTCCGCGTTATCCACAACCGGCTATTCCTCCATGAGCTACGTTACGTGGCCTCCCTTGGCGATCGGTGTGCTCATTTTGATGATGCTGATCGGCGGAGGCATCGGGTCAACGGCAGGCGGCATCAAACTATCCCGGACGTACCTTATCCTTCGCGCCATAGCGCAAAACGTGCGCAAGCGCTTTCTGCCCGCCAGAAGCGTGCAGACGGCATTCTATTACAAGGCGCAGGGCCATGCGCTGATCGACACGCCACTCATCGCCGATACGCTGGGTTTTATCGGCAGTTACCTGATTTTGTACGTGAGCGGCTCCCTGCTGATGACGGTTACGGCAAACTGCACGCTGACCGAGGCGCTGTTCGAATTCGCGTCGGCTTTGGGCACGGTTGGCCTGTCCGTCGGCATAACGGGCCCGGCAACCAACAATGCGACGCTGCTGGTGGAAATGGCGGGCATGATCCTGGGCAGATTGGAAATCTTCATCGTGCTGATCGGCTTGTACTCCCTTATACAGGCGATCCGCCGAGCCCTGGGTCTGGGCGCAGAACGGGAGCGCTACCGGCAGTCGGCGTGATGTTGGCCGCGCTGCCCAAAAGGATAAGCCCATGCATGTTCTATGCATGGGCTCAGACCGCTGACAAACCTTGTTTGGAAGCGGGATGCCAGCCTGTTCAGAAGGCCGCATATGCTAGAAACCAAGCGTGGAAAGGGGTTGAGCTTACTCGTTTGTAAGTGATACCCCTTGACATCGCGCAGGTGACAACGCAGATGTGGCTTTATCAACAGGCTGAGCCCATGCATGTTCTATGCATGGGCTTTTGTTTACCCTCAGGTTTGCAGGCGTTTTGCCAGCCTGCGGCAAAACCGCGAAGGCTAATACTCTTCCCGCAGCCCGAATTCCGCCGATTCCACCCACTCGTTGGGGCGGTTCACGAAACGGAACACATCCTCGAGAATCTGATAGTGCCTGCTCTCTTCGTCGATCAGAAAATCAAACAGCGCCTGGGCCTGCGGTTTATCCGCCTTGGCGCGCAGATCGGTATACAGCCGGATACTCCGCTGCTCCATTTGAAGCGCAGTCTGGTACAGCGCCGCCTGATCGGGCATTTCTTCCACGGGCGGCCTATAATCCGCAAGCCCGCTGAAAACATGCTTCCGTTTGGATATCTGCGCATGTTCCTCAAGCGCGTATGCAGCTCCGCTCATTTCGCACCGGAGTTTATCCGCATGCTTGGCCTCATCCTTCGCCAAGGTGTCGAACACCATTTTCAGCGGGGTTTGCGCGTATATCTCCGCTTGCGTTCGGTAGTAGCGTTCCCCTTCCAGTTCCATGTCCAGGGCATATTGCAAAACATCCACAAGGCATTCGCTCCTTTCCGGCGTTTGGCGGGAGGGAAAAACTCCCTCCGCCATAGCGTATCGGGTTGCAGGCATGATTGGCCCAAGGGTACGGAGACCCGGTAACCGGCTCCCTGACGGGAGCGGCGCATGGCCCCTTGCCTAGCGCGAACCGAAGGATTACTCCACGATTGCGGACAGCGTGACTTCGATATTGCCCATCGTCGCTTTCGAGTAGGGGCATACGGTGTGGGCCTCTTTCACAAGCGCGTCCGCCGTGCTTTGGTCGACCCCTTTCAAAATCCCGACGATTTCCGCGCCCAGGAAAAACCCGCCGGTTTCGTCCTGGCCGATGCCCACGGTCAGCCGGATGGTGGGCGTGGGGATCGGCAGCTTTTTCACCCTGACCACGTGCTGCAACGCGCTGCCGAAGCAGGCGGCGTACCCGGCGGCAAACAGCTGCTCGGGATTGACGCCCGGCTTCGTTCCGCCCATTTCCGCGGGCGGCGACATATCATATTCCAGCGTGCTGCCCTGTACCGTTACCTTCCCGGAACGCCCTCCGGTTGCGACTGCCGTCGTTGTATACAAAGATTTCATTTGGTTATCCTCCTCATTGTCTGTTGGCCTGCGTTGCACTGTGCCGCGCGAGAATGCGCGCCCATTGCGCGTTTGCATTGCCCTGGTGTCCGGCCTGCGTACGGATGCGCGCTTCTGGCGGCGAGGGAACGCGGCCGGGTTTCGTCCGTTCATGCCTTTGCTATTCGCTGTCCCTGGGCAACTTACTATGGTTGACGGGATTGCCGTATGAAAGGCTGCACTTCCAGTTTACCCACCGCAGCGCTTTGATAAACGGGAAATGCTGCGGAAATGGAAAATACAGGATATTTCCCTTGGCGGGAACGCTCTTTCCGCCGCCGATTCCCGCCGCGAACGCCTGTTGGCGCACAGAAATCCGGGAGATTGTTACGGCTGCTCCTGCGCCGCGGGGCTATCCTCCCAGCGGGCGAAGGAGGCTTCGAACGCGCACTGCAGGTGGTCCGCGTCCACCCGCTGCGACGTATCGATGCGGCTTTCCATCCAATGAATGCAGAAATGACCGTCCATCCGGTTGCCGGGAATGCTTTCCCAGCTGTGGGGCATGCCGTTCATGGAAGCCGCGTACACCTCGTTTTGGTAGCGCAGCAGCACGGGGCGGCGATCCCAGCTCCATTCCCCGCCGTACGCTTCCTTCATGGCCAGGGTATCGTACGGGGTCAGCGGTTCGGCGTCCAGATGGCTGACCCCGCCCAGGCGGCGGCAGGTGAACTGGATGCCGGTGCGGACGTCCTGCACCGTGAAAACCGCGCCCACGGGGATGCGGCTGCTCCCGCCGCTGTACCAGTACAATAGCTGGGTTTCCCCGGATGTATGCCGCGGTTTGACGAACAGCACCCGCAAAGTATCCCTGTCCGCGCTGCCGGTTTCACGAAGCCCGTTATCCTTCTGGAAGGCAAGAACGGCTTGCAGCGTTTCCTGCGAAAAAACGCCGTCCGCCGCCCCGGAAGGCAGGTAGGAAAGGCTGACTAAAGCCTGCTGCAATTGCAGCACATGGCTGCCGCGCTGGCCTATGTTGCTCTCCTGCGGCATGCCGCGCGTTTCCTCTATGGCCGGTTCCGTCGCCGTTTGTGTTTCATAAGCGGCAGGCATGGCCTCCGGAGCCGTTTGCGCAAAGAGCGCAAGCAGGGTTGTTTCCCCGGCGATTCCGTTCACGGGCAGGCCTCTGTCGTTTTGGTATTGCTCCACCGCATGCACTGTTTGCCTGCCGTAACTCCCGGTCGGCTCGCCGCCGAAATACCCGAGGCGCGAAAGCGCTTCCTGCAGCAGCCGGACGCGGGGGCCCGTATCGCCGTAACGGCTGGAGAGCGTTTGCGCGGCGGCCGCTCCGCCCGCTCCGGCGAACGCCGTACAGAGCAGGCACAGCAGAATCCACAACAAGGCGATCTTTTTCATCCTGTTATTCATCCCCGGCAGCGTTCGGGTTGAACCACAAAGGGTTTTCCGCGTCGGGCTGGTACACGAGGAGCGGGGTATCCCCCTTGTCGATCAGGCAGGCAAGAACGGCGGTCTGCTCCCCGCCTTCGTACAGGGCGCCCAAGGAGGCGGGCGGGTCGATGAGGAAGTATTGGCGGTACTCTTTTCCGCCGGCGCTGACGAAGTAGAAATCCCCGTTGGCGATTTCCGCGCGGCCAGCCGGCGCCGACAGCGCCTTTACGCGCAGCCAGACCAGAACATACTCCTGTCCCTTGGCCGGCGCGTTGTTGAAGGAACTCATGCGGTCGGCCATGCTTGCCGCTTCGCTGCCGCGGTTCATCGCAGTGATCTCGATTTCAAAGGATGCGTAGTCCGTCCAGTACGAGCCCTCGTACACCGCCGTAACGCCAAGGGGTACGGGATCGTCGCGCGTACCGGCATAGGGATCGGCGGCGAGGCGCGTTGCCTCGGGCAGGCGCCGGATTACCAAATCCGCCTGCACAACGGGTGCGCCGTCGGTCAGCTCCCCGGCGCCGGTAAAGGCGGACAGCCCCTGGAAAACGCCGTATACGGTAACGAGGTCGCCGGGCAGCAGCAAGCGCTCATCCGCCTGTAAGGAATAGCGCACCGAAAAAACGCGCGCCGGATTGCCGTCCAGCGACACGGCATATTGAAACGCCTCCCCCTCTTCCTGCGCGGACAGGATCGCGCCGTTCAGGCGGATTTTCTCCTGGAGGAAGGTTTGCGGCTCTCTAGCGTATGCCTCGCCGTCCAGCACATCCAGATACCCGCTTGCGTCCTCAAGCTGCAGCAGGCGGATGCGCCCGTCCGCCTCCTGGCGGAGCGCTGTCAGCTCCGCCGCCGAAAGCCCGTCCAGGTTTACGGATTGGCCTGCAAGCGCGCTCAGCGGAAGCGTCAGCAGGAGTGCCAGCAATAATAAACTTTTTCGCATGAGAGCCCCTCGTTTCATCGGGTCGGCATGGAGGATATACATAAAGTAAAGACTCTGGAAAACGTAAAAAGCGGGCGGCCAAGTTCTTCGTTTTCCCAACACCGGCGCAGCCCCGAGAGCTTTCGCCTTTTCCCTGTGCCTATTATAGCAAATTTCCGTACCTTTGTCATAACTGACATGGTTATTCTCAGCGGGTGCCTGTGATTTTCTGCCTTGCGATTTGGGCGGCATATGTGATCGCCGTTTTCAGGCTGCTTTCGTCGGCAATCCCCTGGCCTGCCAGATCAAACGCCGTGCCGTGATCAACGGAGGTGCGGATAATGGGAAGGCCGAGCGTAATGTTCACGCCTTCGACCGTTTCCCAACGCTGCTTTTCCCGATCATACACAAACCCAAGCAGCTTCAGGGGGATATGTCCCTGATCATGGTACATGGCGATGACAACGTCATACCACCCGCCCCGGGCTTTTGAAAACACCGTATCCGCGGGAATGGGCCCTTCAGCGAGGATGCCTTCCGCCCTGGCGGCGGCAACCGCCGGACAAATCTCCCGCAGCTCCTCATCTCCGAAGAGGCCGTTTTCGCCGCAGTGCGGGTTCAGGCCCGCAACGCCGATCTTTGGCGCGCGGATTCCGATATCCTTCAGCGCCGCATCTGCGATCCGGATGACATCCAGCACCCGTTCTTTGGTTACGAGTTCGATCGCACGTTTAAGCGAAACGTGGGTGGATACGTGTACGACGCGCACGTTGCCGTGCACCAGCATCATGGTATAGGTCTTCGTATTCGTGAGCTGCGCATAAATCTCCGTATGGCCCGCAAAATGGTGGCCCGCCAGATTGAGCGCTTCTTTGTTCAACGCGTTGGTAACCGTCGCATCCACATCGTTCGTCAACGCCAATTGAATCGCCTGTTTCACATAGGCAAACGCCGCATTGCCGCCCATGGCGGATACTTTTCCATACACCAGGTCCGGCATATTCACCATGCCGAGGTCCAGTACGTCAATCACTCCGGATTGGTACGCGGCATCCCCTACCTGCTCTATAGCCCGGATTTCCATTTCTTTGTGATGGGTGTTATGAACCGCCGCTCTCATACAATCCGCGTCGCCAATCACAAGCGGGCTGCACTGTTCGTAAATCGCTGGGTCGGATAAAGCCTTGACCGTGATCTCCGCCCCAATCCCCGCCGGATCCCCCATGGTGATGGCCAATATCGGTTTACGCATTGGTTTTGAGCTCCTTTCATCAATGGCCGATCGGTAAACCCTTGCGGATTTACCCAGCCCCTCCGGATTGGGCAAGACGGGGCTTATCGCCTTTCAGGAATTGCGCAACGCTGATCAGCAGGCGGCTGTCGCCGAAACTGCCGGCTTTGGAAATCACATGCACGCGCTTCTTTCCGGTTTCCAGCCACGACAGTACCACGCCGGGGAATATTTCCGCGACGGGGCTCAATTCACTGGTTCCGGCTGCGGCTAAAAACGCCATCAGGGTATCGCCGCCCGTAATCAGCAGCGTGCTGTTCACCCCGGCGGTGACAAGCTCCATGCCGATCGTCCCCATGGCGCGCGCAACCGCATTGCGCACCTGTGCGTGTGTGATTGCGTTTGCGTTTGCGTATCGCAGCGTTTCGCCGTTCGCATCGTTGGAGTCCACCATCACGGGGAATTCCTGCCTGCATCGGGCCAAAACGTTTGAAACCAAATCGTGTCTTTCCGCCGCGCTTTCCGGCGTGCCCAGCTTCACAGCCAGCGGCAGACGGACATGGCAAAAGCCTTCCTTTGCCGCATACTTTAGCTGCGCCCGGGTTGCCGGATGCATGCTTGCGCAAAGGACAAGCAGCTTTTCCGGCGCGTTTGCATCAGGCGGCGTGCCGGTCGGCATTCCCAAAACGGCAGGCATAACCGCCGCCAGGCCCGCGCATCCGGCCATCACCCGTGTATTTTGCTCCAGCAGCCTATAGGCGATGCGCAAGAGGTCCTGATCCGTCTGCGCATCGTAGATTTCCAGAAAGGGCATGCCCGGCATCTTTTCGAGATGATTGATCGCCGGCAGCCCGGTTTGCATTCTCAAAAGATCCGCAACATTGGAACAGGATACGGGCGAATACGCATCTTGGCCCAAATCGCTCTGCGCCACCGCCACGCCGTCGATCCATTGTACACCGTCTTTCGTAATGCGGTTCATGGATGGATACGCGGGAACGAACGGCAGGCAGGGCGCTTCCCATGCCTCCAGAGCCGCCGTAAGTTCCGCGCCGACATTCCCGCGCAGAGCCGAATCCGTTTTCTTGTACAGGTATGGGATGCCCGCCTGCCTGGCGATACGGGCCTCCCGGTATACTTTTTGGTACGCTTCCTCCGGCGTCAGATGCCGCGTTTCCGTATTGACCGCCAGCACATCGGCATTGCGGTTTTTTGCGATCAGCGACGCCGTGTCCGTGCCGACTTTCGTTCGTATGCCAACTTTGGCAAAAGGAACCGCGGTATCCATAGCCCCGGTCAAATCATCTGCCAGAATCAATAACTTCGCCATGCTCTCTCCCGCGTCGTTTTTCGTACGCAAAGCCCGTGTTTTCATCCCTGCCGGCATAACGGGCACCCGTTTGGGAATGCCGTACGGTATGGTTGACCGTTTCCCATTGCGGGGCCCGCTCCGGCCATCCCGCAGCCTGGTTTTCGTTATCACTTCACAGGATCGTTTTCCTTTGCTTTGTTCCCAAAGATTTCATTATATAAAATGGAGTTTTACGTTATTTTATCGTAGCATACACATCCGATCCCGTCAAGCGCAAACCCGCCGTTACGCCGGGTGCCACCCTTTTATCCGGTGAAAGCGGAGGAAAACGGCCTGCCGCCCGTCCGCACGATGAGGGGTGAAAGCCGCACCCGGTGCTATATCCTCTGCCGTTGCGTGCGCCCGGCGCGGCATGCCCGGCGCATCCGTTTCAGCCGATTTGCAGATCCCGTGGAAAGACGCTTTTCCCCCCAGTTCATGCCTGCTTGCGCATACGTATAATATTCCACATAATAAAATCAGTCACGCGTATAATGAAACTTCTGCGTATGGCGTATTGTAACTTACATACCGCTATGGTATAATAAGATAATTATTACCACATTATATAGTCTACAGATAGGGAGAAGCAATAATGCAGGAGAAGAAAGCAATATCAAACCGCTCCGTTCTCAAAACGTTTGCGATTATTGAGCTGATGGCTCAAAACCGCGGTTCGATGCGGCTGCAGGATATTGCCTTGGCTTGCGATATGCCTCCCAGCACAACGCTGCGTCTGCTCAATACGCTGGAACGCCTCGGATATATCGTTCAAAATCCTTCCGATAACCAATACCAGTTAACGTTGAAATTCAACCTGATCAGTGAAGGCATCTTATCGCAGATCGACCTGCATGCCATGATTCACCCCTACCTGATCCAATTATCCACCTTGTGCAAGGAATCAACCTGCCTTGCCATTGAGCGCGATATGACCGTTGTATATATCGACGTCGTGACCGGCCCGGATAATATGATCAAAACCATGCAGTACATCGGGAAGTTTGCGCCGATGCACTGCACGGGCGTTGGCAAATTGATGCTGACCAATTGCAGCGAGGACAAGCTAAACGAATATATCGACAAAAAGGGACTGGCTTTATATACGCCTCACACCATCAGCACCAAGGAGCAGCTGACTTCCGAACTCAAGACGATAAAGCAGAACGGATACGCAATTGACGATGAGGAATGCGAGCTTGGCGCACGCTGCATTGCCGCGCCGATTCGTGACTATACCAATAAAATCGTGGCATGCATCAGCGTTTCCGGCCCTACCACACGCATGAATATGAAGCAGCTTGATTATATCAAGCCGATCATTATGGATATCGCCTCACAGATCTCCTCGACGCTGGCATATAAAAGCAAAATCGCTGCCGACCCGGATTAACGCCTGCGAAAGTTCGGTCATATTGCGTTAATCCTGTGTAAAAATCACGGATACGGCATCGGGAATGACCGTAATGGTTCCGTGATCGTGACCGAGAATCGCGTCCGCCACGCGCAGCGCTTCCTCCACGGTTTTTGCCGGGATCATGTGCATATCCTGCACCAGTTGTTCGTCCGCCTCCGAAACGTAAACGACGGACGCTTTTTGCAGCGCGCGGATTTGAATCTGCGTTTGCCACTGATCGGGCTGCGTCATGGATTTCGCACATGCCATCAAGCGCTCCATAAGCGCAGCAAGGTTTTGATTTTCCTTGAATTGACGGTAATAATGCTCGCCGCCGTGGCCGTCTTCCGACCGCGCCAGCATAATGATCACGCCGCCCGGCTTCACGGCCGCTTCCGCCGTGCAGATGCCTTTGGCCGCCTGGTAGATATTCTGATCCAGCGGATAGCCGCCGTTGGTTGCAATTACGATATCCGCCGGCGGCGCTTTCACCCCGCAGTACCGCATCAGAAACGCGCATCCGGTTTCATGCGCCGCAGCGGCATCCCCGGCGACGACATGTACCACCTCTTTGTCCGCATTGAGAATGACGTTGACGATAAACGCCAAATTCGCTTTCCCCGCGGCCCAGAGCATATCTTCGTGGATCGGGTTTCCCGTAAGGATCCCGGCCCTGGCATTGGGGTGGGCGATAAATTCGGCACAGTGGTTGTAAAGCACGGTTTCCCGGGAGGCAATGCCGGGCAAAACACTTTTTCTTCCGCCGGAGAACCCCGCGAAAAAATGCGGTTCAATAAACCCCTCCGACAGCAAAAGGTCTGCTTCCGCCACCAGCGGGTTGACGAGGCATCTGCCGCCGGATGGCAGCGTTCCCAGATCAACCGGGTTGGTTAACGCACAATCGTGTACGACAATGGTTTCGTTTTCCGCAATCTCCGGCCCGAATTTCGCCGTTATTTCCCGCCGCGTCATGCCGCGGTGGCAGCCCGTGGCGATCAGGATGGTGATGTCAGCATCCGGATTGCCCCGGCGGATTTCCGCAAGGATCGGCGGCATCAGCAGCTTGCTGGGCACAGGCCGGGTATGATCGCTTGCGATGATCACCGCCTTGCGGCGGCCGCGCGCCAGTTCACACAGCGGCAGTGCGGCAATGGGGTTATCAAGCGCTTCCCGCACCAACGTTCCCGGCGCTGCGCAAGGGCGGTAAGCCTGCAGTTTGCTTTCCAAAACGCACTGTACCCGTTCCTTCGGCAGGCGGCAGGCAAGGCCTTGCGTCCCATACGGCAAAACGATCTTCATCAATGTTTTCGGTTCTCCTTCGGCAAACGAAAGCTCCGGGCGCCATGCGCGCCGGCAGGGCGGACTGTTACGCCTGTCCCTGGCCTATTTCCGCTCCCTGCGCAATCAGCCGCCGTTGAATCTCTTTGATATTGGCATGTTTCGGGCTTGTGTTTTCCAAAGCGCAAACGGCGGCGCCCACGCCGGCGCCTTCGCCGATCGCCAGGATATGGGCCATGGCGCGCAAGCTTTCAAACGCCACCTGGTCGGCCGAGATGCAGCGCCCGGCCACCAGCAAATGGTCCACGGTTTTGGGAATCAGCGCCCGGAAGGGGATCTGGTATCCGTTATGGGTCAAAAACCTTCGGTACCCGTAATAGCAGATGACAGGATTGATCCCCACGGCGATCGAATCCGGAAACGACGCGCCCTCCAGCACATCCTTGTCGCAAAGGACATATTCGCCAATGATAAAGCGCGTCTGCCGGACGCCGATTTGCGCGGGAGTTTCCACAACCTTGG
>CAYRPW010000031.1:364-1573 GCA_964426145.1 uncultured Oscillospiraceae bacterium | reverse complement strand
CGGGTATTTGCGTATTTTCTCCTCCAGGTCCCGATACACGCCGCTGCGCGCCAGAATTTCGCTTTCCGTCAGCTCTTTTCCGTCGGCGGCGTTCAGCGCCCCCGGCGACGGCCCCCAGACCACCATGGTATCTCCGTCCAGACAGCCGTACATTTTCGTGTCCGGCGCAAAGCCTTTGATCCTGTACATCAGGCAATCCGTAAGCCTGGGCGTATCCTCCGGCTTTGCCTGCCAGAACGGCGCGCGGGCACGGAACGCCACGTCGCCGTCGCCGGTACAGTCCACCACGATTTTGCCGAATACCGCCTGCCGTCCGCTTTTATTCTCGATCAGAATCCCCTGTACCGTATCGTTATCCACAATCGCGTCTGCGATGAAGGTGTGCAGCAGGATCTCCACACCGGCCTCCACCAGCATCCGCATGGTTTCATACTTGAACTGCTCGGCATCGACGATATAGTTATAGGAAAGATCGTTGGGCTGATCGCTTCGAACGGCGGAAGGATACGCGTTGCGGGAGTGGCAGGCACCGCCGCTTCGCAAAAGCCGCAGCATCAATTCCTGCCCGATTCCCTTGGTCGTCTGCACGCCGTCGGGCTCCACCTGGTTTCGAAACCCCACCAGATTGATCATCAGCGAAGCGGTCGCCGTTCCCCCAAAGAAAGCGTATTGCTCCACGATCAGCACCCTGGCTCCGTTCCTGGCAGCCGCAAGCGCGCAGGCAAAGCCGGCGCAGCCGCCCCCGGCAACGATCACGTCAAATTCCCCGTATACCGGAACATCTTTGGCCGGTTCCCGGTATGATTTTCCCATGCCGCACCCATCCTCCTGATACAGAGGCTGCCATGCCTGTCTTCCTCGGCATGGCAGCGCTTTGCGATTCTTTGATGCCGTCCGCCTGACCGGAGAAAGATCAAGCCTCCAGCGAGACGCCCATTTCCTTCAGCCGCTTTTGTATATCAGCCGCGTCCATCTGCCTCGGCGTTTTGCCGGAGGCGGCCGCCAGCGCGCAAGCTACGCCTGCCGCCTGCCCGACGCCCATCATATTGCCCATGCTCTTGCATACCGTAAGGCCCAGGTGCGACAGCGACGCGCAGCGGCCGGCAACCAGCAAACCTTCGACGTCCTTGGGAAGCATGGTACGATAGGGGTACTCATTCCCGTCTTTGATGGTTCCGTGAAAATCCTTGGATTCCTGCAGCCCGCCCG
>CAYRPW010000031.1:0-354 GCA_964426145.1 uncultured Oscillospiraceae bacterium | reverse complement strand
CGATCGTTCCGTAGCGCAGGGCAACCACGTCGTCAAAGTGTTTGCCTTCCTGCGCGTCTTCCAGCGTCAGTATATATTCACCTTCGATACGGCGGGTTTCCCGTACGCCCAGCGCGGGACCCGTACGCACCAAATAGCAGTTTTCAAGACCCGGCATTTTCTTTTCACGGCAGATCTTCACAAAATCGACGGCAACCTGCAATCCCGTACGCTCCGCCATATTCAGGTCCACCATATCCAGCGCATTGACGACGCCCAGGTTTCTTTTCCCGCCGTTATTGACGGAAACCAGGCCGGGAACCGTTGTTTGATCAAAGGAGTAGAACATCGATACGGTGTATCCGTCCTCCTCCG
>CAYRPW010000030.1:0-12603 GCA_964426145.1 uncultured Oscillospiraceae bacterium | reverse complement strand
GCGGCTGGACACGCTGTTTTTATCCATCGGCAAGCGCACGGGCCTTGGCTGGGATGAGGAATGTGGAATTAGGAATGAGGAATGCAGGAAACATTGCTTCGCAATCTTATGATTTTGAAGGAACGTCCTGTGAAATCATCTGGTTGCGCAGCAACCGTACCGCCATTCCTCATTCCTCACTCCTCATTCCTCATTAATTGACAGGAGGCAAAGCTAAATGCTTTACACTATTTTGGAGCGCATGATCGCGCGGGGCAATACCGAAGGGTTGCAGGAGAAAGCGGATATCTTTTTCGCCGTGGGGCGGCTTTCGGAAATGGAATACCAGGCGCTGACGGCGGCGCTGGCGCAGGACGGGGGCGAGAGCTGATGACGGGGCAGGATGTGGCGGACAAAGCCAAGAGCCTTCTGCTGATGGGCACCATTCCCTATGCGCTGGGCGGCGATACGCTCAAAGGCATGGACTGCCAGGGGCTTGTGGAGTGGACGCACCGGGAGCTCGGCCTTGCGGCGGATTACAGCGGCACGAACGATATGTGGCGCAACCTGGTGACCGTGAAGGGGAGCATTGAAGACGGCGTGGTGCGGTTTGGGTGCATCCCGGTGGGCGCGCTGGTGTTCATTCTGGATTTCGACGGGGGCGAGCCCGCGCGCTACCAGGGCGACGGCCAGGGCAACGCCTGGCACGTGTACGTGAAAATATCGGACGAACTGCTGATCCACGCAAGCGCTTCCAACCTGATGGTCACGACGCGGCTGTTTGCGGATCAGGCCGTTCCAAACGGCGGCCCCAACGCCTACGGGCTGATCGGCGGCGTGGATTACGGCACGGCGGGCGTGGCGGCGGCGGAGACCGGGGCGGCGGTGCTTACATGGGCGCCGCGCTACAGCCGCCTCACGTTTAAAACCGGCTGCATGGGCGGCGGTGTGCGGGAATTGCAGGCGGGGCTGAACCGCCTTGGGTTTACGCTTTCGGTGGACGGGCGGTTCGGCCCGGTGACCGAAGAAGCGGTGCAAACGTTTCAGCGCGCGCAGGACCTGGAGGCGGACGGCATTGTGGGCCCGCATACGTGGAACGCGCTGATCCGCGCCGTGAACGGCTGAGGAGGAGAGATTATGGAAACTGCCTGGGAAAAGACCGTGAAATTTCTGGCGGCGGCGGCCGGCGCCGTGGCGGGGGCATTGGGTGGCTGGAGCTGGCTGTTAACGGTGCTGCTGGCCTGCATGGTCGCCGATTATATCAGCGGCGTGCTGGTGGCCTGGATGGGCAAAAGCGAGAAAACCGAATGCGGCGGCCTTTCGTCCAAGGTGGGGGCGCTTGGCATCGTGCGCAAGGGCCTGATGCTGATGGTGGTGCTGGTGGCGGCGCTGCTGGACCGGGCGCTGGGCCAGGGCAACGCGATGTTCCGGGACGCGGTGTGCTGGTTTTACATTGCCAACGAGGGCATATCCTTGATGGAAAACCTAAACCTCGCGGGCGTGCCCTTTCCCCAGAAGCTGAAAACCCTGCTGGGCGACAAGGCCAAGGAAACCGGCGGGGAATAACGATGACCTGCCAAATTAATTTAACTGTATAAAAAAACCGCCGTACATCATTTTGTACGGCGGTTTTTTCGTTTCATTCGTAATGAGGAATTAGGAATGAAGAGTTAGGAATGGCGGTACGGTTGCTGCGCAACCGGCTGATTTCACAGGGCGTTCTCAGAAAATCACATGGTTGCGGTACAATCATTCCGTTCACGCAGAAGCCGGAGGGACGCGGAGCGCGGGTGCGGCCTCGCCCGCCGAAAGCTCAGGGGGTTTCCGGCATGGCGCCGACGACCGCTTCCCCGAAAATCTGCGGCGGCATGGAAAGCGCCGCAACGCCGCTGTGGTATATGGTGACTTGCTCACCCGGCAGAATTTGGCCGTACAGGCGGGTGTTGCCGTCGATATTCACGCGCACGGCGGCGTCGCCCTCGTTGAGGATGATAAAGCTTTCCTGCACGTCGGTCACCACGCCCTGCGTGCTTTCATGGCGCACCGCGCTTAGCGCCTGGATTTGCCCGGGGTAGGAAAAGGTCATCACCCCGTTATACGAAACGGTAAGAAAATCGCCCGCCGCAACGCCTTCGGGCAGCGTTTCGAAGCGCGCCAGCACCTGCCCCTGCGCAGGCGTTTCCAGCAGCAGGGTGGCCGTGTCCGCATCCACGGACATCACAACGCCGTCCAGCACGAAGCGGGAAATGCGGTCGGCCGTAATCTGGGGAGGCAGCGAGCGGGTCATCGCGCCGTTATAGGTGACGGTCACCCACATGCCGGCGCGCGGGATGGCCAAACCCTCCAGCGCCGTCTGTTCGCCGTATTGTACCAAAACCTGGCCGTAGCTTTCGGTCAGCAGCAGAAATTGGCCGTCCGCGGTGATTTCCAGAATTTCACCCTCGAGCGCCGCCTGGGGCTGGGCCGCCGCGGGCAGCGCGAATAGCAGCAAAGCGGCGGCGAGCAAAAGGATCAGCGTTTGTTTCATATTCATTTCCTCCGTTTCATGCATGGTGTGCGTTCTTTCCATAATGTGTACGGTTATTGGACGCGCTAAACGGTAAAAAGTTCCTTGCGAGTATGCGTTTTTTCTGCTTTGGGTGCATTGCACCCGATTCGCGCCCGCCGTACGCGGCCCAAAACCGTGCGCAATGCGCCGCAGTTTCGCCACATTTGCCTGTTACAGTGCAAGTACGGCAAACAACGCCGCACACCAGACATTGAAGGAGCGAATTGAAATGAAACGGTTTTTGAAAACGTTGGCACTTACCCTTGCGCTGGCCGCGCTGCCCGTGCTTGCCCTCGCGCAGGACGTTACCGGTTCCGCCGCCGTGACGGAGAACACAACCTACACGCTGGAAGAAATGCTGACCTATGCCATGCAGGACGAAGTTGCGGCGGAAGCCGCGTATGCGGCCATCCAGGAAGCGTTCGGCCAGAGCAACCCCTTCGAAAACATCATGCGCGCCGAGCAGACCCATCAGGCATTGCTGACGGCCCTGTTTACGGCCTACGGCATTACCGTGCCGGCCAAAACCGCGCAAACCGCCACGGCGCCCGCGACGCTTGCGGAAGCCTATCAGGCCGGCGCGGATGCGGAAGTTGCCAACATCGCCATGTATGAAACCTTCCTCGCCCAGAGCGGCCTTGCGCAGGACGTACGCGACACGTTCACCGCGCTGATGGAAGCGTCGCGCAGCCATCTGGCGGCGTTTACCCGCAACGCGGAAAAAACGGGCCTTGGCATGCGGCAGGGCATGGGCGGCGCCATGAACAGCCAATCGGCGTCAAACGGCGGCCGCGGCGCTATGCAAAACGGCGCTACCCAAAACCAGGATTGCCCGCTGTGCGATACGCAGCAGACCCAGCAGTCCCGGCAGGGACGCGGCAAGAACGGGAACTAACGGTTGATTGACCCGGTGATGTAAAGTGCAAAAACCCGGCTCCATATGGAGCCGGGCTTTTTGCACTTACTGCCTTCATTGAATTTTCCGGCGGCCTATGGTACAGTAAAACGCAGAAACCACAGGCAAACAGGCCGCGCGGGCGCTGCCCGCAGGGCCGCCGGAGGGAGCGAAACCCCATGAGCCGCACCGTTGTTTTCGACGTGGAAACGCCCAATTCCGATAACGACCGCATGAGCGCCATCGGCATCGCCGTGGTGGAAAACGGCGCGATTACCGAGGAATTTTATACGCTGGTCAACCCCGAGGCCCGGTTTGACGCGTTCAACGTACGGCTGACCGGCATCACGCCCGCGATGGCGGCCACGCAGCCCGCCTTTCCCGCGCTGTGGGAAACCGTTCGCCCGCTGTTTGAAAGCGGTCTGCTTGGGGCGCATTATGCGCCGTTTGACATGAGCGTTCTGGAAAAATGCCTGCGCGCGTACGGCATTGTGTGGAAACCCTGCGTAAGCTACGTGTGCACCTGCGCCATGGGGCGCGCGGCGTACCCGGGGCTTGAAAACCACAAGCTGAACACCCTGTGCGCGCACGTGGGGATCGGCCTGGACCACCACCACGCGGGCAGCGACAGCCGCGCCGCCGCGCTGCTGCTGCTCAACTACCAAAGCCGCGGGCTGGACGTGAAGCGATTCACGCGGCGGTACTTCCTGGGCGGCCGAATATAAAGCATAAAGGAAACGTTCCTCCGCTGCCGGAGGAACGTTTTTATTACGGAATCTCCAGGATCGCATCCTTCATTTCCTTCACGAACGCCGCAACGGGTCCGGGGGCGTTTTGGCCGTGCCGGGCGATGAGCTGCACGATGGCGCTCCCCACGATCACGCCGTCGGCGAGCTTCGCCATGGCGGCGGCCTGCGCGGGCGTGGCGATGCCAAAGCCGATGGCGGCGGGAATGCGGGTCACTTCGCGGATGCGGCGCACCATGCCGCCGATATCCGCGGTGATTTCCGCGCGCGCGCCCGTAACCCCGAGCGAGGACACGCAGTACACAAAGCCTTCGGCCTCCGCGGCGATGCGCTGGATGCGCGCGTTGGAGGTCGGCGCGACCAGCGAGATGAACTCCATGCCGTGCCGTTTGCAGGCGGGGGCGAACTCCGCCTTCTCCTCGAAGGGCACGTCCGGCAAAATCAGCGCGCTGACGCCCGCGGCGCTTGCGTTTGTAAGGCATTTGTCCGTACCGTAGGAAAACACCACGTTTGCGTAGGTCATCATCAACAGCGCCGCGCGCACCCGGGGGCGGATGCGCCGCACCATGCTGAAAATCGCGTCCTGCGTGGCGCCGTTTCGGATGGCGCGCTCGCTTGCGGCCATGATCACGGGGCCTTCCGCCGTGGGATCGGAAAACGGAATGCCAAGCTCGATGATATCCGCCCCCGCCGCGTCCATGGCCAAAATCAGCCGCTCGGTGGTTTCCAGATCGGGGTCCCCGCAGGTGAGGAACGCAAGCAGCGCCTTGCCGTTTGCGAACGCCTTCTGAATTTCGCTCATTCGGACACCTCCTCTCCCCGGTAGCGGGCGATGGCCGCGCAGTCCTTATCGCCCCGGCCGGAGAGGTTGACGACGATCAACTGGTCCTTGCGCATCGCAGGCGCAAGCCGCATGGCATAGGAAACCGCGTGCGCGCTTTCGATGGCGGGGATGATGCCCTCGCAGCGGGACAGATATTCAAACGCGGCCACCGCCTCGTCGTCGGTCACGGGCACGTACTGGGCGCGGCCGGTGTCGTGAAGCCAGGCGTGCTCGGGCCCCACGCCGGGGTAATCCAGCCCCGCGGAGATGGAGTACACCGGGGCGATCTGCCCGAACTCGTTTTGGCAGAAGTAGGATTTCATGCCGTGGAAAATGCCCTCGCGCCCGGTGGCGATCGTGGCGGCGGTTTCCGGGGTGTCCGCGCCGCGCCCCGCCGCCTCGCAGCCGATCAGCTGCACGGATGCGTCCTGAAGGAAGGGGTAGAACGCGCCGATGGCGTTGGAACCGCCGCCCACGCAGGCCAGCACGGCGTCGGGCAGGCGGCCTTCCTTCGCGAGCGCCTGCTCCCTGATCTCCTTGCCGATCACGGCCTGAAAATCGCGCACGATGGTGGGAAACGGGTGCGGGCCCATGACCGAACCCATTACGTAATGCGTGCGAAGTCCACTCCCGCATGGCCTGGGAAACCGCGTCCTTAAGCGTTCTGGTGCCGGAGAGCACGGGGTGCACCGCCGCGCCCAGAAGCCGCATTTTATATACGTTGAGGGCCTGGCGCTTCGTGTCTTCCTCGCCCATGAAAATCTCGCAGGAAAGCCCCATCAGCGCCGCCGCCGTGGCCGTGGCCACGCCGTGCTGCCCCGCCCCGGTTTCGGCGATCACGCGGGTTTTGCCCATTTTTTTGGCCAGCAGCGCCTGCCCCAGCACGTTGTTGATCTTATGCGCGCCGGTGTGGTTTAAATCTTCGCGCTTCAAGAAAATTTTCGCGCCGCCAAGTTCCGCGCTCAGCTTTGCCGCGTGATACAGGCGCGACGGCCTGCCCGCGTACTCATTAAGCAGGGTGGTAAGCTCCTGGTTAAACTGCGGGTCGGCTTTGTAAAAATCGTAGGCTTCTTCCAGTTCCAGCACGGCGTTCATCAGGGTTTCGGGTATGTACTGCCCGCCGTGGATGCCAAAACGTCCCTTGGTCATGGGTTCCTCCTTGCGGCGGCAACCGCCGCTTGAATTTTCGAAAAATCCTTCACGCCGCCCGTCTCTACGCCGGAGGACAAATCCACCCCGCAGGGGCTGAGCCGTGCGATGGCCTGCGGGATGGTGTCCGGCGTCAGCCCGCCCGCCAGGATGAACGGCCGTTCGAAACGCTCCGCCAGCGTCCAGGGAAACGCCTTGCCCTCGCCCGCCCCGCCGTCCAGCAGCACGAGGTCGGCATGGCTTCGGAGGGCGTTTTGCCGGTCTGTTTCCGTGCGCATCACGTACGCCTGCCAGATTAAAAGCCCCGGGCAGGCCGTGCGCAGGGCGTCCGCAAACAGGCCGTCCTCGCCGCCGTGCAATTGCGCAACGGTGAACAGCCCGCTTCGATACAGCGCGGCGATCTGCCAAAGCGGCGCGTTAACGAACACGCCCACGGTGCGGATCTCCGGGCGTATCGCCGCGCGCAGCCGCCCCGCCAGCTCCGCCGTAACATTCCGGCGGCTGCTTTCCGCGAACACGAAGCCCGCGTAATCGGGCAGGGCGGCGTTTACCGCCTGCGCGTCTTCCATGCGGAACAGGCCGCAGATTTTTATCTGCACGCTCATAAGGCCGCCTCCCGGAAGGCTTCGAGCGCTTCCCGCCGGTTTGCCGCGCGCATCAGCGCTTCGCCGATCAGCACGGCGTCCGCGCCCGCTTCTCGCAGGGCTTTCACGTCCGCCGGGGTGCGCACGCCGGATTCGGCAATGAAAATCCTGTCCGATGGGATCAGCCCGCGCAAGGCCTTTGCGTTTTCCAGATCCACAGAAAAATCCTTCAGGTTGCGGTTGTTTACGCCGATCACTTTCGCCCCCGCGTTCACCGCCGCGCGGATCTCGGCTGCGTCGTGCGTTTCCACAACGGCGGTCAAGCCAAGCCCATCGCAGATGTCCAGATACCGCGCGATGGTGGGTTCGGTCAGCAGCGCGCACAGCAGCAGCACCGCGTCCGCCCCCAATACCTTGGCTTCGTAAAGCTGGTACTCGTCCACGGTGAAATCCTTGCGCAGCATCGGAAGCCGGGTTTTCTCGCGCACCGCGCCGAAAATTGCATCCGACCCCAGAAACCACTTGGGTTCCGTCAGGCAGGACAGGCAATCCGCGCCGCCCGCTTCGTAATCCTCCGCGATGGCGTGATAGGGGAAATCAGCTGATATGACGCCCTTGGACGGCGACGCCTTTTTCAGCTCGCAGACCAGCGCGGCGCGTTCCTTTTTCAGCGCGTGCGCGAAGCGGAAATCGCCCTTGGGCAGGCACACGGCCTGTTCGCGCAGCGCTTCCAACGGGCGGGTTTCCTTCGCCTCCCGTACCCGCTGCCGGGCGTGGGCGGCCAGATCGTCCAAAATCATGGCGCTTCCTCCGGCAGGTTGGATAATGCGATGAATGCCTCGAGCTTTGCAAGGGCTTCGCCGCTGTCCACCAGCGCTGCGGCAAGCTGCGCGCCGCGCAAAAGCGTATCCGCCTTCCCGCCGATGTACAGACCCGCGCCCGCGTTCAGCAGCACCGCGTCCCGCCTGGGGCCGGGTTCGCCGCGCAGAATGGCGCGCGTGATGGCCGCGTTTTCCTGCGGCGTGCCGCCCATGAGATCGGTTTTTAGACAGCGGGTGAAGCCGAAATCCTCCGGCGCGACAGTGTACGTTTCAAATTTACCGCCCCCGAACTCGCACACGGTGGTGGGCGCGGACAGGGAAATTTCGTCGATCGTGTCCTGCCCGAACACCACCATGCCGCGCGTTACGCCCAGGTTATCCAGCGCCCGCGCCATGGGCTCCACCAGCCGCGCTGCGTACACGCCCAGCACCTGCAGGCTTGCCGCGGCGGGGTTTGCCAGCGGGCCCAGGATGTTGAACACCGTGCGCACGCCCATTTCACGCCGCACGGGCGCGACGTGCTTCATGGCCGTGTGGTAGCGCTGCGCGAAGCAAAAGCAGATGCCGATTGTATGCAGAAGTTCGGCGCAGCGCGCGGGGGACTGTGAAATGTTCACGCCCAGCGCTTCCAAACAATCCGCCGCCCCGCTTTGGGACGATGCCGCGCGGTTGCCGTGCTTGGCCACCTTCACGCCGCCCGCGGCGATGACGATGGCCGCGGTGGTGGAGATGTTCATTGTCTGCGCCCCGTCGCCCCCGGTGCCCACGATATCCAGCACCTCCAGCGCGTGGGGCACCCGCAGGGCGTGCGCGCGCATGCCGGCCGCGCAGGCGGTAATCTCTTCCGCCGTTTCCCCCTTGGCGGAAAGCGCGGCCAGAAACGCGGCCGTCTGCACTGGCGTGGGCGTGCCGGACATCATTTCGTCCATCACGGCGGCGGCCTCGGCGTAGGCAAGGTCCTGCCGGTTTATCAGCTTGGCGGTTGCCTGCGTAATCATTGCGGCGCTCCTTTCACAGGTTGACGAAGTTCGAAAGGATCTTCGCGCCGTCCGGCGTGAGGATGCTTTCCGGGTGAAACTGGAGGCCGAACACCGGCAGTTGCGTGTGCTGCACGGCCATCACCTCGCCGTCGTCGGTTTCGGCGGTTACTTTGAGCGTTGCGGGCAGGGTGTCGCGCTTGGCCGCCAGGGAATGGTAGCGCCCCGCGGGGATCCACGGCATCAGGCCTTTGAACAGCGGGCACGCGGCCTTGACCGCCACCATGGACTGCCGCCCGTGCATCAGCTGCTTGGCGTGTACGATGGTCGCGCCGAACGCCTCGCAAATGGCCTGGTGGCCCAGGCACACGCCCAGAATGCGGATATCCCCGCCCAAAGCCCGGGCGGCTTCCACGCAGATGCCCGCATCCTTGGGGTAGCCCGGCCCGGGGGAGAGGATCACGTGGCTCGGGCGCAGTTTCCGCACCGCGTCCACGGTCAGTTCGTCGTTTCGCACCACGCGCACGGTTTGCCCAAGCGTTCCCACCAGTTGGTAGAGGTTATAGGAAAAGCTGTCGTAGTTATCAATCAGCACGATCATCGTCTAACCCTCCCTGCGCAAGTTCCAGCGCCCGCACCACGGCGGCGGCCTTGTGGATGCACTCCTGATACTCATTCTGCGGCACGCTGTCCGCCACGATGCCTGCGCCCGAGCGCACGAACACGCGCCCGTTTTTCACATACGCGATGCGGATGGCGATGCACGTATCGAGGTTCCCCGCGAAGTCGATATAGCCGATCGCCCCGCCGTACAGCCCGCGCTTGTTGTTTTCCAGCGCGTTGATGATCTCGCACGCCTTCAGCTTGGGCGCGCCGGACAGCGTTCCCGCGGGCAGCACCGCCTCCACGGCGTCCATCGCGTCCTTGCCGGGCATCAGCTCCCCGCGCACGGTGGAGCCGATGTGCATCACGTGGGAAAACCGCTCGACGCTTAAGTATTTTTCCACCTGCACGCTGCCGAATTTGGAAATCCGGCCCAGGTCGTTTCGCCCGAGGTCCACCAGCATGTTGTGCTCCGCAAGCTCCTTGGGGTCCTGCAGCAGTTCGGCCTCCAGCGCCCGGTCCTGTTCCGGGGTTTTGCCGCGCGGGCGCGTGCCCGCCAGGGGGAAGGTGTACAGCACGCCGTTTTCCAGCTTCACCAACGTTTCGGGCGATGCGCCGGCCACCTCCATATCGTCGCCGGAGAAATAGAACATGTAGGGCGAGGGGTTATCGCAGCGCAGCACCCGGTACGCGTCCAGCAGGCTGCCGGAAAAATCCGCGTCCAGGCGGTTGCTGAGCACGGCCTGAAAAATATCCCCCTCGCGGATGTGGCGCTTGGCCTTGTCCACCATTGCGCAGAACTGCTCTTTGGTAAACAGCGGCCGCAGCGGGGATAACAGTCTGGGCGGGTTGGCCGCGCAGGGTTCGCCATGCAAAATCAGTTTCCGCATGGCCGCAAGCTCCGCTTCGCCGCGCCGGTATTCGGCCTCCAGGTCGCCGCAGTTTACGTTTGCGATCAGAATGATCTTGTTCCTGAGGTTGTCAAACGCAATCACGCGGTCGAACAGCATCAGATCCACGTCCTGAAAATGCTCCTGGTCCTCGGCGTCCAGCACCAAAGTCGGTTCGGCGTAGCGGATGTAATCGTACGCGAAATAGCCCACCAGCCCGCCCGTAAACGCGGGCAGCCACGGCAGCCGCGGGCTTTTGTAGGCGCTGAGCACTTCGCGGATCATCCGGCTCGGGTCGCCGCCCTCGCGCAGGGTTTCGCCGCCGGCCTTGACCGTTACCCGCCCGCCCGCGCAGGCGATGGTGAGCTTCGGATCGTACCCCAGAAAGGTATAGCGCCCGAACTGCTCCTGGTTTTCCACGCTCTCCAGCAAAAAGCAGTGGCCGCTTACGGCTTTGAGGCGTTTTAACACCTGCACGGCGGTGGTGGCGTCGGCATAGAGTTCCAGGCTCAGCGGAATTACCGTGTGTTCCCCGGCGCTTTGCAAAAGCCTTGCTTCCTCCAGCGTTGGTTTGATCATCCGTTTGCCCTCCTTGCGTTTGGCTGGGTAACAAAAAACCCGTCCTTGACTGCTGCCAGTCAAGGACGAGCTTAAAATCACTCGCGGTGCCACCTTGATTCACGATATCGCTATCGTGCGCTTGACGGGAACCCTGCAGTTCCCCGGCAACTGACGTATGCCCACACGTCGCGCAATACTCGGCTTTCGCCTTTCCGCGCGCCCTCAGCGGTCCATTTGATGGCTTGGGTTCTGCCCGTTTCCAGCAATCCGGGCTCTCTGTAAGAGCATGGCCACCGTTATCTCCGCTTCAGCGGTTTGGTATGAAATTAGGGCAAGTGTAGCACAGGCCGCTTTGGCTTGTCAACAGGCGCGGCACGCAGTACCGTAAAAATACAGTGGCATTTTTAGCGGGCAGTTTACGGTTGCTTGTTGCCAAATGTATGATATAATGCCTCCAGAGGTGTTGAACATGACGTATAAGGATCTGCAATGCCAGCGCGTTGAAACGCTGATTCACCAGACGGACGTTTTCGACGGCGATCCGGGCGAAGATCACAAGTGCATCCGCAAATATGACTATATGCTGCGGGACGGGCAGAACAACCTGTTCAAGCCTTACCGCGCGGAAATGATCTCGTATATGGCAAACAACGGCGCGGCGTGGTGGGGCGGCGGCGGCCCGCCCGTCAACCCCCTCTCCTCGCAGGCCGCCTGCCTGAACCACCTCTTCCCCTTCCGGGAGGACGCGGAGGCCGTGCTTGCCATCGCCCGCAAGATATCGCCGGATATCGTGGCCGTGCTGCCCATTGAAACCGATCGCTACGCGCCCGCCTACATCCAGTTCGAGGCCGTGAGCGATGAGGATCACCTGAACGAAGGATGCGTTACGCGGGGCAGCAACTGCACCTCGCTGGACGCGCTGATTTACGCCGTGCACAAGGACGGCCGGAAGCTGCTGCTGCCCATCGAGTGGAAGTATACGGAAGTGTACGGGGACGAGAACAAGGCGGAAGGCACATCCGGGCAGACGCGCAAAGGCCGCTACGACGGGCTGATGAAACAGTCCAGGCAGCTGCTTGCGGCCCCGAAAGAGCCGAGCGTTTACTATTTCGAGCCGTTTTACCAGCTGATGCGCCAAACGCTGTGGGCGGAGCAGATGATCGCACACGGGAAAACGGAGGAGCCGAAGGGCGCGTACCGGGAAACGGCTGCGTTCAAAGGCATACAGCGGGATCCGGTAGGGCAGGTTCTTGCGCCGCAGGGAACGGCGGGTTTTGCGGGCGCGCACGGGGGAACGGAGGGGCCGCAAAGATCGCAGCAGGAAACCGCGCCGCTGAAAGGCATACAGCGGGAAACGGGCGATCCGCGAACCGCGCGCCGGGACACGGAAGCACAGGGCGTTGCGCACCCCATAGCGGAAACCCTCCGGGCCGATGATTTCATTCACGTGCACGTGGTGCCCTGCGGCAACGGCGAGCTGCTGCGCCGCCCCTTCGCCTGCTCCGGCAAAACGCTGGAAACCACCTGGCGCGCCCAGTTGAGCGACCAGAGCAAATACTGGCTCGTCTGCCCGGAGTTCCTACTCTCCCAAATCAACGGCAAGAAATACGGCGAGGTATTCCGGTATTTACAGGCGAGGTATTGGTAGGGGGGTATATAGTAGGGTGGGAGTAAACGTGTTCAGACATACTTGTATATTGACGATTAGGCGTGTATAATACTTAATCTAACGGGATAGATATGATTTGTTGTTTTTAATGTAATGCTCAGTGTATATAGAAATGGACAAGATTTATTTTTTCGTAATTCCATTTTTGAAAACTTGTGGAGATATTAAAGCAGGATGCCCGCTGCAAGGGCGGGTAGCATAACGACCCCGCATTCGCGGGGCCTTTTCGTATATAGGTCAAGCTCTTCTTTCGTATCAGCTGTAAACCTGTTCTTGCCCCCGGCTCAGCCCTGTTTTATCGCCTGTTTGCGCTTGCGCCGGTCGAAAATCGCGTACGCCGCGGCGGACAGCGCCAGCG
>CAYRPW010000029.1:7817-12773 GCA_964426145.1 uncultured Oscillospiraceae bacterium | reverse complement strand
GACTGCGTTTCCCGCCGGAAAACGCGCATCGTAACGCCCGGGGAAATGGAAACCGTCACGCTGACCAAAGCGATGTTCGACGCGCATCCCGGCGTACAAGCCGTTACCGTGTCCGTTGAGGAG
This sequence comes from uncultured Oscillospiraceae bacterium, assembly GCA_964426145.1. Taxonomy (GTDB): domain Bacteria; phylum Bacillota; class Clostridia; order Christensenellales; family Aristaeellaceae; genus CAXXOK01. Next base: position 12,650 of record CAYRPW010000029.1, on the reverse strand, counting down.
GGCTGAACGATGGAAACCCATATCACGTGCATCAACTGTCCCTCCGGCTGCGACCTGACCGTGACTCTTGACGATAGGAACAACATCGTAAAGGTGGAGGGCAACCAGTGCAAGCGCGGGGTGACGTACGCGCACACAGAGATCACCCATCCCACCCGCACCGTAACCAGCACGGTGCGCCTGCACAACGCCGCCATCGCCCAGGCGCCCGTGAAAACGAGCATCCCCATTCCCAAGGGAAAGATCATGGATTGCATGCGCGCGCTCAAGCCCGTGGAAATCACCGCGCCCGTTACGGCCGGCGACGTGGTTTTGCAAAACGTGTGCGGCACGCAGGCGAATATCGTGGTCACCCGAAGCATACCGACCAAATAGAAAAGGAGGAACAGGATGAGCAAGTATTTATTGGCCATGGACCAGGGCACAACCAGCTCCCGCTGCATCTTCTTTGACAAGGCGGGAACCATCCAAAGCGTTGCCCAGCAGGAGTTCATGCAGATCTATCCCAAGCCCGGCTGGGTGGAGCACGATCCCACCGAGATTTGGGCAAGCCAGCTTGCCGTGATGAGCGAAGCCAAGGCAAGGCTGGGCGCGGACGCCTCCGAAATCGCGGCCATCGGCATTACCAACCAGCGCGAAACGACGATCGTCTGGGATAAAAACACCGGCAAGCCTGTGTACAACGCCATCGTATGGCAGTGCAGGCGGACGTCTGAATACTGCGACAGCCTGAAGCGGGAAGGCTGGGCCGACAAGATCCGCCGGAAAACCGGGCTGGTGATCGACGCCTATTTCTCCGCCACAAAGGTACGGTGGATTTTGGAAAACGTCCCCGGCGCGCGCAGCCGCGCCGAAAACGGCGAGCTGTTGTTCGGCACCGTGGATACGTTCCTCGTCTGGAAGCTCACCAAGGGGCGCGTCCACGTGACGGACTACACCAACGCCTCCCGCACGATGCTGTTCAACATCCACACCCTGCAATGGGACGAGGAAATCCTTGCAAAGCTCAACATCCCCGCGTGCATGCTGCCCGCCGTGAAACCGTCCAGCTGCCTGTTCGGGAAAACCGACGCGGAGTTTCTGGGCGGCGAAATTCCCATCGCGGGCATCGCGGGCGACCAGCACGCGGCGCTGTTCGGGCAATGCTGCTTTACCCCCGGGATGGTGAAAAACACCTACGGCACCGGTTGTTTCCTGCTGATGAACACCGGCGAAACCGCCGTGGAAAGCAAAAACGGGCTGGTAACGACGATCGCCTGGGGGCTGAACGGCAAGGTGGAATACGCGCTGGAAGGCAGCGTATTCGTGGCGGGCGCGGCGCTGCAGTGGCTTCGCGACGGCCTGCACCTCATGGATCACGCGGCGTTTTCCGAGGCCTACGCCAACCGCGTGGCGGATTCGAACGGCGTGTACGTCGTGCCGGCCTTCACGGGGCTGGGCGCGCCGTACTGGGACCAATACGCGCGCGGCGCGATTTTGGGGCTGACGCGCGGCGTGGAAAAGGCGCACCTGATCCGCGCGACGCTGGAAAGCCTCGCCTACCAGAGTTACGACGTGATGTCCGCCATGGAGGCGGACGCGGGCACGCTCATCCGCGAGCTGCGGGTGGACGGCGGCGCAAGCGCCAACAATTTCCTGATGCAGTTCCAGGCCGATCTTTTGCAGGCAAACGTCGTGCGCCCCGCGATGATCGAAAGCACGGCGCTGGGCGCGGTGTACCTGGCGGGCCTGGCGGTCGGCTTCTATGCCGACCAGGAGGATATCTGCAAGAACGTAACCGTGGACCGGGTGTTTACGCCCGCCATGGAGGAGCCGGTGCGCCGCAAGCTGCTGGCGGGCTGGAAAAAGGCCGTGAAGCGCACGCTGGACTGGGCGCGGGAAGACGCGGAGTAACCCGGCTTCCGCTGGCGGATCGGGTAAAACGGCCGCACCCTCCGCCATGCCGTTTCCAAACGCGCGGGCAGCGCCCGCATGCCAATAGGATAAAATACGCCGCCATTGCGGGTCACGGCCCGCAATGGCGGCGTAGTTCTTTGCTATCGTCTGCAGCGTTACCCTTCCATCAAGAACACAAACCCGATTTCCTCGCCCGCCGCAAAATGAACGGCGTCGCCGTTTTTGCAGCGTTCGCCCCTGGAGGTGCGGATTTCGCCCCGGCCCAGCGCGAACTCGATGCGGATATTTTGCTCCCGGGCGGACAGCACGCCTGCGGTGGCCGTCTGCGTATGCAGGTCCCACTCCAGCTGGGTCACCCGCGCGTTGGTCCGCGCCATCAGGCCATGGATCGCCCCCTTCGCCCATTGCCTGGGCAGCGCCGGAAGCAACGCGATGACGCCGGTATCGGAGTACACGAGCATCTCGTTGATGATGCCGACCATGCCGATGCACGTATCGGTGCAGTATACGCCGCTGCTGCGGTCGGTGTTGTGGTCGGTCATCATGGAATTAAAGTAAATGTCGCTGGAGAGGATGGTGTGCAGCAGGTCATACGCGGATTGCGCGTTTTTCAGCCGGGCGGCCACGAGTGCCTTGTGCACCCAGCCATGGGACGCCGTATCGTCCTTGCCCAGGTTTTCGCGGTTGCGGTTTTGAATTGCCGTGTTGCACGCGGCCGCCAGCGCTTCGTCGTCATGCGCTTCATACGCGGGCCAGGCGCAGTAGAGATGGCTGATGTGCCGGTGCTCGTTGTTTTCCCGGTACTCGCGCATCGCCCATTCCCGGATGGCGCCCGTTTCGTCGAACAGGTACTCGGGGAGGTTTGTAATCAGGCGTTCCCACTTGTCCGCCGCCTGCTGCCAGCCCTCTTTGGCAAGCGCTTTTTCCAGCTCCACGGCCATTTTCAAGCCGTCCCTGGCCGCGGTGATATCCATGGTCGCGTTGGCGGTGATGGTGCTCTGGTAACCCTTGGGCTGGTTCTCGGGCGAATAGGACGGCAGGATGATGTACCGCTCGCCCGGGAGCAGCGCCTGTTTGCCTTCCTGGTAGCACGCCTTCCCCTGCGCGTCCGTAAAATACTCCGGCGTGCAGATCTGCGCCCAGAAATTCGCCTGTTTGGTCAGAAGCGGGTACAGGATATCGGCCTCCAGGTCCAGCTCGTCCGCCTGGTACAAGGAACGGATCTCCGGGGCCACGGGGATCTTTTGGTTGCCGTAGCATTGCCAGAACTCGTAAATCGGCAGCAGCATCCAGCTGGCGCCTGCGTTCCAGTACTGGAACGGATAATACTGGTCGTACTCCACCATCACGGCAACGTCGCCGTCGGTATTGACGGGAACCAGCAGGGCGTCCTTCATGCCGTAGACCTTTGCGGCGTTGTCCTCCCAGTCCTTGATCTGGCGCAGGACGAAGTAGATGTAGCCGATCGCCGCGGTATACACGCTGCCCGTGTTCATGCCCGAAACCTGGAGGTTGACGTTGGCGTCCATGGTATACGCGCCGCTCCAGCCGGGGTTCCATTCGCCCGTCCACAGGCCGCACAGCCGCGGCGTGGAATGCCCGGAGCAGCAGATCTGCGCGTAACGGCCCTGGTTGTAGGCGCGTTCCACCATGGCGGGCAGGAGCGTTTGGCTGTCCCGCTGCTTTTGGATCAGCGTTTCGTTATAAAGCGCCGCATCCGCACCCGATTCCAGGGAGAACGAAACCGCGCCGAAAAGCTCCGCCTGCATACGCCGGTGCGGCGCGAGCGCAAGCGCGTAGGAGAAGGCTCCGCGTTCGTCCGTATATTTGCGCGCGGCCGCTTCCACGTCCGTCAGCAGCAGTTCGGCCAGCGGATCGTTCTGTGCCGCCGCAAAGGCGTCCATCGGCCCCATGCTGTGGGTGCGCGCGGTTTTCGTGATGAGGATCACTTCCCGGGCGTCCCGGATGCGGACGACCGGATTGCGCTTGCCGCCCACGTGAATGGATTCCGTGTTCTCATCGCCTAAAACCAACTCCCGGGTGCCGCCCGCCGTGATGACTTTGGTGATGCCCGCGTAGCCGCCTTCCTTCAGCTCGCTGCCCTCGAAGGCGGGGTAATGGGCGACCAGCCCCAGATGAGAACCGTCCGGCGCCGCAATTTTCCGGTAGCGCATCTCCTGTTCGGGAAGGTTATTGGCGCCGGAGAAAAAATCGTACCCGAACTTGCGCATGGCGGAAATGTCGTCGATGGAAAGATCCACGCTCACGCCCTTGCCGGCGCTGGATTGGGCGAGCCGCGTAACGGTTACGTGATCCTGCCGGGAGGTAAACGTTCTGCGCTCCCAGGTTCCGTTTTCGTCCGTAAAACGCAGGGAAATCTCCCCGGAGGCGTAATCCGTTTCGCGGGTATAGTCCCGCGCCGCGGATACGGGAAACGCCATGCGCAGCTGGTGCGCCGGGTGGAACCGGTACAGATAGGTGCGTTTCCTGCCGTGCACGTTCCAGGTGTCGTCAAAATGGATGACCGCCTGCCGGGCCTCGTGCAGCTCCCCCGTGACCTCGGGCGGCGTAAAGCGCGGCTGGCGCGTGGGCATGATGAAAAACATGTTCTGGTAGATCAGCGTTTGCGAATACGGCGAACCCGAGCACACCACGCCCTGTTCGCCGTCGCCGGTCACCATGCCGTCGCGCCATCCGGCGGCGGTGCGCGGCTCCCGGCTGTGCAGGATCACCTCGGTATACATCCCGGAAACGGCTTTCGTCTGAAACTTTTCTGCCATATGCGGACACTTCCTTTTTCCTTCGGTACGCTTAGTATACACCGGCGGCTGCGCGCGTTCCATACCGTGACGCGCCATTCCCGCCGCGGAAATGTCGCATGAGGCGCATCGGGCGCTTAGCTTCCCGCGCAGTGGTTGCGGTACTGGGACGGCGTCA
>CAYRPW010000029.1:0-7807 GCA_964426145.1 uncultured Oscillospiraceae bacterium | reverse complement strand
GTACCCGACCCGGGAGCAGATCTCCTCCACCGGCAGCCCGGTGGTGGCCAGCAGCAGCGCCGCATGGTGGATCTTCGCGCGGGATTTGAGCGCGGAAAACGGAATGCCGTACTTCTGCCGTATGAAGCGCTGCGTCTGGCGCGTGCTGAGGTTCAGCCGGCTGCTGAGCGCGGATAACGTAACGGTGTCGTACTCGTATAGAAACGCTTCGTCCGCCGTCATCACGCGCCCGCCCTCCGGGTACGCGCCCGCGGACGCAAGCATGCGGTCGGGTTGGGCCAGGGCGCGCACCAGCAGGATAAAAACCGCCTGCAAATTGCGCGTCGCCATTTCGCGGTATCCGTACCGCATGGCCGCCATTTCTGCAAACGCGGCGGTAAAATAAGCCTCCGCTTCCCCCGCGTTTGGGATGCAGACCGTCTGGGAAAGCAAGCGTTTGCTCAGCGGGTCCGCCGGGTCCGCGGAAAGCGGCAGGAAGGCGAGGTGGTACTCGGAAAGAGGATCGTCCGGATTTGTGCGCTGTTCGTGGTAGACCCGCGGGGCAATCACATACGCGCAGCCTTTGGACAGGGGGATGCTTTCGTTTTGCAGAACCAGCGTTCCCCGGCCCCCCGATACGTAGTGCAGTTCGTAATAGCCGTGCATATGGTTGGGAAACGTTGCTTGAAACACGCCGAAGTTCCCGTCGATGATTTTCAGCACGCAGCGTTCCACGGGTATGGAAAGGTTCAGTTTTCGAAGCGCGGCCACGGACGCCACGGCGCTTACCCCTTGCCGCCCGGTGCGGCGGATTGCCGGAAGCTGCGCCATTTGCTGGGGCTCACCCCGTAGCGCGACTTGAAAATCCGGTAGAAGTTGCCGATCGTCTGATACCCGACCCGTTCGGAGATCGTTTCCGTGGTGATGGCGGGATAGTTTTCCAGCAAATCGCAGGCGGCGTCCATGCGCAGCCTGTGCAGATAATTCAGGAACGTTTCCCCGACCTCTTTGCTGAACAGGGCGCTTAAATAGCTGGGATTGGAGCCGATGTGAACGGAAACCGTGTACAGGGAAATATCCTCGTGATAATGGCGCTTTAGGTACAGCAGCGCCTGTTCCACCTTTTCGGAGTAGCAGGTTTTGCCGGCGTACCGGTCCTCCGTGCATTGCAGATAGCTTTTCAAAAGCGTCTGCAGCGTAACGCGCAGCGAACGGTCGTCCGTGGCTTCCGCCCGTTTGTGCATGTAAAATGTGCGGATCGTTTCCGGGCATAGCGAAAGCTTCAGCTGGATTTCCGCCATTGCGGCGACCTCCAGAAACGCCCTGGTGAAGGCCACTTCATTGTTGTGGCTTCGGGCAATCAGCAGATCGCATTCCTTTTGAAGCTCCGCCGGATCCTGCTTGCGTATCAGCGCGTCCGCATACCCAAAGGTCAGCGCATAGGGATCGCAGGCCCCGGCCAGCGCCGGTTCCAGCTGTAATTCGTGCAAAAACACCTCCGCGAAAACGTTCAGCAGCCTGCCCGCGCCGTTTTCCCTGGATAACGCGTCCAAAAACTGCCGCGACGGCTGGGGGGCGCTCATGCCCAGCGCGGCGGAGGCAAGCCCCGTGCTCTCCCTCCAGATTCTCAAAAGCTCAGCTTTCTCCGTTTTCTGCGCGAAATTGCACAAAAGGATATGGAAACATCCGTAGGAGATCACATACACGTTCCAGTTCAGCGCGTGCAGCGCGCTTATGAACACGGTAAAGCTATTCTGCGCGCATTCCCGCATGACAACCAGCGCGGTATAGGCTTTGGGAAGCAGGCGCTGCAGAGACTCGTACTGCACGCTTGGCTGGGTATCGCCTGGCAGAAGGCTTCCGTTTAAGCACAATACGAGCCGGTATAAAAGCGCCTGCACCGTTTGCTGCTTATCCTCGTCCAGCTGCCGCAGCAGCCGGTAGAGCTTTGCCTTGTCGATGGGCTTCATGAGATAATCCACCACGTGATACGCAATGGCGCGCTTATAGTATTCCAGCTCCTCATACCCGCTGATGATGAGAAACTGGCCCTGGTACCCCCGCCGGATGGCCTGTTCGATCAGCGACAGCCCGTCGAGCTCGGGCATGTTGATATCCGTAATCACCACGTCGATCTGCAGGGACGGGAGCAGTTCCAGCGCCTTGACCGAATCCAGAAACGCCGTCACGTTGAGCTTCACGTCGTTTTGCGCCTTGAGCATCGCCACCATGCCGTTGAGGACAATGGATTCGTCGTCGATCAGCATGACGTTAAGCATGGAACTCCCCCTGCATATCGCCGCGGATGAGGCGGCGGATGACCACACGGCATTCCGTCCGCTGATCGGGAACGCTTTCGATGGTCAAGGTATAATCGTCGCCGTAGTAAAGCCGGAGCCGGTCGCTGATGTTGAAAATGCTGCGGCCGTTGTGGTTGCTGGCCATCTGCGCCCGCTCGTCGGGATGCGCGATCAGGCGTTTGAGCAGCGCAAGCCGCTCGGGCTGGATGCCCGGGCCGTCGTTGGCGACGGAAATCATCAGCTCGTCGCCGTTTTGCTGCACCAGAATCTCAATGTGCACGGTTTTTCTGGAATTGCTCACGTCGTGGGTAAACGCGTTCTCCACCATGGAAAACAGCGCGAATTTCGGAATTTTCCAGTCAAAGGAATCCAGATTCTGCTTCCATTTGATGCCGAAACGGCTGCCCAGGCGTTTTTTCTGGATTTTCACGTATTGCCTGACGATATCCATCTCTTTTTTGAGGGAAACCAGGTATTCCTGCGAAAGGGAGTAGCGCATCAGCTTGCTGAACCCGTACGCGATCTCCGCAATCAGGGTTTCTCCGTGCATTTCGGCGATCATCCGTATGTTTTCCAGCGTTCCGTAGAAGAAATGCGGGTTGATCTGCGACTGCAGCATCATGATCTGCGCGTTGCGCAAAAGCAGTTCGTTGTCATGCATGGATTTGGACAGCGCGTTGGTGCGCACGACCATGGCGTTGTACTCGTGCACCAGAAGGCTGACTTCGTCCTGCCCGGCGACTTCCTGAAACGGGATCAGTTCGGCGGACCGCACGTTTTTCATATGTTTGGCCAGCCGCGCGATGTTGTGCATGGGCTTAAAGACGAGTTCCAAAATCATGATCGTCAGCCCGAAAAACAGAAGGATCGCCAGCCAGAACACGGGGGATATCTGGAACGAAATCGGGAACGGGTAGTGCTGGATGATCACGATATTCTGGTTGTCAAGGCGCATGAGGCTTTGCCCCAACCCGCTTTGTTCATCCAGCAGCACGACGGTTTCGTTGGTTTGCGTCATCAGGGCTTCGCCGGTTCTTTGCAGCAGTTCGTCGCTTTGGGGCGTGGTGTTGTGCGTATACAGAAGCTGGCCGTCGAAATACAGATAGGACGACACATTGGCTTTGTCCTGCGAGATGAGCAAATCCAGCAGGCTTGCGTTGCAGTCGATCGCCAGAACGCCTGAAATTTTCTGGTACAGCGTATCCATCAGCCCCGCGTAATAAATAAGGTGCAGCCCGCCGTCGATCACCTCCACCTTCCAGAAGCGGCGGTACAGCTCACGCCTCGGGTTCTTGGCAAACGCGTTGGGCGACGTCATGGCATACAGTTCCGAAAGCGGGTAAAACGGCGGGAGAATATCCTCGGCGACGCTGTTGGACGTATAGATCAGGATATCGTTGATGAAGGGTTCGTCGTTTTTGTTGAGCATGACGAGGTTTTGGATTTCCCGAATATACTCGTACATGACCGTTTTGTTGGTGTCATACGTGCCGTCCAGCACGTCGCGCAGGCTGCGGTTGGTTTTGAACTGATTGTACTTCTGCTCGATGTTCTGGAATTGCTTTTGCAGATACAGCCGGTCCGTAAACAGCGCGCTTTGCTTGGCGTTGAGGAGTTCCGTTTTCGCCTTTTCCATGGAATTGGTGTAGACCGTATAACTGAACAGCGTAACCGGAAGGATGATCACGATCAGAAACGTTACGTAAAAGCGAACCATCAAACCGCGGAGAGGCCAAAATCGTCTCTTCACCATGCCGCCTTCCCTTCGTGATCTGTTACTCATTGATTCCGAATATATCATCCGCATACCACAAAAGCAAGCGCTCCGCCGACCTTTTTTGATACTATTCGATAGCGAATACCGGCATCTATTGTACAAATATAACATTTCTAAAAAACGAATACGAAAATCGAAAAACTCAGCAATTTTACACTTACGTCGCAAGCGCTATACTGTAAACAAGTAACGGTTCGCTTTTTAAATGCAGATTACGCAAACGAGGAGAGGTTTCGTGCAAATCAGAATACCCGGAAACGTACTGCCCAGACAGAAGCTGCCGCTTTACAGGAGGTTCCTAAAGCAGCTCGACATTCAGGTATTTGCACTGATCGGGATTGTTTACATTGTTATTTTTGCCTATCTTCCGATGGCCGGCATTGTAATTTCCTTCAAAGCCTACAAAATCACATCGGGGATTGCCGGGATATTCACCAGCAAATTCGTAGGGCTGAAGTATTTTGAGGAATTCGTCACAGACTACCGCTTCGGCGAGCTGGTGCGCAATACCGTTGTGCTGAGCACCTTAAAGATGGTCTTCGCGTTTCCGGTGCCGATATTGCTTGCGATCATGATATCGGAAGCCCATAACCGGAAGTTCAAGCGCTTCGTGCAAACGGCAAGCTACCTGCCGAACTTTATCTCCTGGGTTTTGGTGCTGGGGATCAGCTCCGTCATGCTCTCCTCCGACAAAGGCGTTTTAAACCAGCTTTTAGTGCAGTTGGGCGTGATTCAAAAGCCGATCCCGGTGATGACGGACCCGAAAATGTTCTGGGGCATGGCCACGGCGCTGTCCATCTGGAAAAGCTCCGGCTGGTGGGCCATCATCTTCCTGGCTTCGATCTCGGGCATCGACTCCAGCCTGTACGAAGCCGCTATGTGCGACGGCGCAGGCCGTTTGAAGCGGATCCTGCACATCACTTTGCCCGGCATCAAAGGCGCGATCATCACCGTGCTGATCCTGTCCATCGGCAGCTTTCTGGGCGGCGGCATGATCGGCTCCAACTTCGAGCAGAGCTTTCTGCTGGGCAACGACGTGAACAACTCCACCTCGGAAATCATCCAGACGTACGCGTTCAAAATGGGCATGGCGCAGGGGCGTTTTTCCTACGCCACCGCCGTGGACCTGATCCAATCCGTGATATCCATCACCCTCGTGCTGATCAGCAATTTCATCGCAAAACGCTGCACTGGCGAGAGTCTGTTTTAAGGGGCAGCGGCATGCAGAAAGAAAGTTACCGCCTCACAACGGAGGACAGGGTTGTCAATATCGTCAACTACTTCCTTCTCACCATCGTGGCCCTGGTCGCCTTATACCCGTTCTACTACACGGTGGTTTGTTCGTTCAGCGACGGGTATGACCTGATGCGGGGCGGCGTCTACCTGTGGCCGCGGAAATTTTCCCTGGACAGCTACAAGCTTTTTTTGGGCGACAGCGCATGGCAGCAGGCGTTTTTGGTATCCGTCAGCCGCACGGCGGCGGGCACGCTCCTTTCCGTGTTCGTCACGACGCTGTTTTCGTACGGCCTTTCCAAAAAAGACCTGCTTTTCCGCAAGGGGTATATCTTCATGGTCGTCGTGACCATGTACTTTTCCGGCGGGCTTATTCCCTACTACGTGCTTTTGCGGAATCTGGGGCTTCTGAACACGTTCTGGGTTTACGTGATCCCGGGAATGGTGAACGCGTTTTTTACGATTATCGGGATCAACTTCATGGGCTCCATCCCGGATTCCATGCTGGAAGCTGCCAGGATTGACGGCGCGAAGGAGATCGGCGTATTTGTGCGGATCGTTCTGCCGACGTCGCTGCCGTTTATCGCGACCATTTCCCTGTTTACGGCGGTCGGGCAGTGGAACAGCTGGCTGGATTCGGCATACTATGTAAGCGATCCAAAGCTGTACACGATGGCTTTCAAAATGATGACGATCCTCAACAAGATTTTAGCCACCTCGTCCGACGTCAATGTGGCGGGCCAGATTTCCCAGGCGAACGCCACCACCAATTTCACGGTACAGGCCACGGCAATGGTGGTGTCCATCGCTCCGATCCTGTGCATCTATCCCTTTCTCCAGAAGCACTTCGTGCAAGGTATGATGCTTGGCGCCGTGAAAGAATAGCGCGCCGGGCTCAATATAAAAAAGGAGGTCCTACCATGTCCAAACGGTTCACCGCGTTTCTCTGTGTCCTGATGCTGATGGCATCCATCCTTCTGCCTGCGGCCGTTGCCGTAGCGGCGGAAGAGCCGATTACCCTGACCCTTTTCGTAGACGAATCCTGGTGGTTCTACGATACCTGGGAAGGCGCCATTCCCGAACAGTTCAACCTGAATGCGAATGTGAAGATCGAAGTCATCCGCGCCGTGGACGACAACCAGCTCCCGCTGATGGTCGCATCCGGCAACATGCCCGACCTCGTATGCTCCTATCGCTATCAGTACATGGCCAACCCGGACACCAGCTATGCGCTTGACGAGCTGATGACGCAGTACCCGGACGTGAACTTCAACGTGCATTCCGTGCTGAAGTTCGTCAACACCATGTCCGACGGCCATTTCTACACGATCGGCTGCGGCTTCTCCCCCAACTCCGCCTACAAACAGTATGACACGATCCTGTCCGAAGGCACCGGCTTTTTCTACCGCGAGGACATCGCCACCGAACTGGGCCTGACGTTTGACAGCCTGGCCGACCTGGACACCTCGTTTGCCAAAGTACACGCGGCGTACCCCGACATGCACACCATTAACTTCAACTATATCCACCAGTTCGGCTGGCTGCGCACCATGATGGGCGTGCCCAACACCGGCTACTATGATCAGGATGGAACGCTGGTGTGGTACATCCAGGCCGATAACCAGTTGGATTATTACAAGAAGGTCAACGAATGGTATCGCCTGGGCTATATCAGCCCCGACAACTTCGCCTACCAGACCGAGGACGCAACCAAGGAAGACGCCATTGCCGGCAACGCGTTTGGTATTTTCGGCTACGACAACCACAGCGACAACTATAACACCGCTGCCGAGGCCGCAGGCGTGGATTTCCGCTTCAAGGCCGTCACCGAGGTCATCAGCGACACGGCGCGCAAGTTTAACACCTCTCCCGGCTGGCGCGGCCTGTATGTGACCAAGAGCAGCAAGAACGTGGAAAAAGCGTTCGAAACCCTGGCCTATGCCTACAGCGACGAAGGCATGAAGCTTCTGATGTGGGGTATCGAAGGCGAAGACTATACCCTTAACGAAGGCGGATACCCGGTATTCAACTACAACTTCCAGGGCGACAACAACGTGCTGCAGCCCAGGGGCCTGAAATACTGGGGCTGGCTGGTGCATAACGCCATCGTGACATCCATCGCGGATGCGACCTCCGACAGCGAAACCGCCCAGGCCCGCGCCGCCATCACGCCGTACGTGGTGCAAAACCCCGTCATCGGCATGATCCGCTTTGAAACCGATTCCGACGAGGCCGTGATCAAAGCCAAGCTCGACGAGATGATCAAAGCCGAGGAAATCAACATCTACATGGCCGAGACCGAGGAAGCCTGCGTAGCCGCCTACGAGGCGATGCTTGCCAAGGCCGAACAGATCGGCGTGCAGCAGCTCTGCGATTACGGCAACGAAATGTATGCCACGCTCAAGCCGCAGTATGACGCGATAGCCGACAACGAGAACTAGTCTTCATACACTCCCCCCCTCCGGGCGTCCGGCGCCCAGCCGCCTGTTCTGCGCAAACGCAGGGCAGGCGGTTTTCC
>CAYRPW010000028.1:3247-12944 GCA_964426145.1 uncultured Oscillospiraceae bacterium | reverse complement strand
CCTACGGGCTGTATATGGCGTTCGGCGTCGTTACGTCATCGCTGGGGATGGTCTATCACCAGGCGTATTCGTCGCTTTACCCGGAGCTGATCCCGGAAGGGTTTGCCCAGAAGGGATACTCCGTATCCTCGCTGGTCTATCCGACCCTGACCACGGTGGTCACGCCGCTTGCCGCCATATTGTACAAAACGGTCGGCATCGCCTGGTTTTTCCTGGCGGAGGGCGCGCTGCTTCTCATCGCGTCGCTCGTCGAATGCAAAATCACCAAGGACCGCTGCGACCGTGAAAAAACGAGATTCAGCCTGCGCGCCTACTGCGGCGAGGCTTTGGGCGGCGTGCGTTACCTGCGAAAGGAACGGGGCGTCCGCAATATTTACACCTATATGGCGGTCGTCAACTCCACCGCGCAGGGCAACGATCTGATGGCGATGGCCTATTTTCAGTCCACGCCCGCGCTGGGCGCGGCCATGTATTCGCTGCTGATCTCGGCGGAAACCGTGGGGCGGATGCTGGGCGGGTTCTTTCACTATTTCCTGAAGATTCCGCCCAAGTACCGGTACCGGGTAACCGAGAAGGTATACATCCTGTACGAAACGCTGGACGGCGTGATGCTGCTGCTTTCGTACCCGCTGATGATCGCGCTGCGGTTCACGCTGGGATTTCTGGGGGTGAACACGGCCACGCTGCGCGCCGCCGCCGTGCAGAACTACCTGCCCGGCGATATCCGCGCACGGGTGGAAGCGGTGTTCGCCATTTTAATGACGCTGGGGGCGATCGGGTTCCGCCTGCTGGCCGGGGCGCTGGGCGAAGCGCTTCCCTACCGGCTGGTGCCGCTGATTTTCGGCGGGATCGGGCTTTTGAGCGTGGCGGTGTTCATCATCCGCAACAAGCAATCCATCCGCAGGATTTACGAGCAGGACGTTTAACGGAAACACAGCATTACGCACCGGCTGTCGGCGGCGCTTCCCCGTTGTTCCGGGGGAGAGTTGCCTATGGCCGGTGCGTTTTGCGGTACGCGGCGGGGGAACAGCCCGCGCGTTTTTTGAATTGCTCGGCAAAATAGCTGCCCGAGCAAAAGCCGGTGTGGTGGGCGATTTCCGTCACGGTCATCGGGGTGGACTGCAGCAGTTCCATACCCAGGTCCAGCCTGCAATTCGTCAGGTAGCGGATGGGCGAGGTGTGCAGCACGCGCTCGAACGCGCTTTCGCACGCGGAACGGCTCAGGCTGCCCGCGCGGGCGATATCCGCAAGCGTCAGCCTGTCCTGGAGCCGTGTGCGGATCAGCCGCATCATCGCTTTCACCTGCGCAAGGCTGCGGTCGGGTTTGGCCGGTTGGGCATCTCCGGGTACGGCGTTCCCCAAATCGGACATCAGCCGGTAGAGCGTGCCGAGGCAGGCAAGCGTCCAGCCCGGCGCGCTCTGGGAAACGATTTGCCGTATCGCTGCAAGTGCCCGGAGGATCTCGCCGTGCAGGGGGACCGGCGGCAGCAGGCGCAGGCAGTGCGCTGCTTCGTGCGGCGCGAGGTGCGCCCGTATGGTTTCGCGGATCTGCGGGGCGGCGCTCAGCAGCGCGGCGGGAAAGACCACGCACAGGTATTCGCAGTCTTCGCCGTCTACGGGTTCCATGCCGTGCACGGCGCGCGGCCCGATATACAGGCCCTCCTCGGCTGCCAGGGGAACGGGCGCGCCGTTGATCCGGCCAACCAGCCGCCCCCTGCGCACGACGATGAACTCATATTCGTCGTGCCAGTGGCTTAAGCAGCACATCCCCGGATACATGGATAAGGCGCAAACCGATACGTGCAGCGGAAACGATGCGGACGCATAGGGTACGATTTCCGAGCCGTCGTCTTGGATCCGCAGTTCGATCATCGTGCGCCGCCTTTCGTAAATACTGGACGAATGTTATCGAAATCAAGGAAAAAGTGATCGAAGAATGGTGCGGGCCGGTGTTATGATGATAGCACTCTGCGGGAAACCGCGCAAGGAGGCACCGCATCACAACGCTGTTGCTTTTGATCATCTATCTCGCGTTCATCAGCCTCGGGCTGCCGGATACTTTGCTTGGGGCGGCCTGGCCGTCCATGTATCCCGCGCTTCAGGTGCCGGTGGAATATGCCGGTGTGCTTTCCATGCTGATCGCGGGAAGCACCATTGTGTCGAGCCTTTTCAGCGGGCGCGTCGTGCACCGGTTGGGCACAAGCCGGGTGACGCTCCTGTCCGTCGGCCTTACGGCGGCCGCGCTGCTTGGCTTCTCGCTGTCGGGCTCGTTCTGGCTGTTATGCCTGTTGGCGGTGCCCTACGGGCTTGGCGCGGGCAGCGTGGACGCGGCGCTGAACAACTACGTGGCGCTGCATTTTTCCTCCCGGCATATGAACTGGCTGCATTGCTTCTGGGGCGTCGGCGCGACCGTGGGGCCGATGGCGATGGGGCTTTGCCTCACGGGCGGCCTGCCCTGGCAGGCGGGTTACCGCTTGATCGGCCTTGCGCAGATCGCGGTGGCCGCGGCGCTCGCGGTAACGCTGCCGCTTTGGAAAAAGGTGCCCTCCGGTGCGCCGGCCGCCGGGGATACGCGCGGGAAAAGCCTGCGCATCACCCAGGCGCTGCGGCTGCCGGGCGCAAAGCTTTTGCTGCCCGCGTTCTTCTGCTACTGCGCGCTGGAGGCGACGTCCGGGCTTTGGATTGCCAGCTATCTGACGCTGACGCGCGGCGTTACGGCGGACCGGGCGGCGCAGTACGCGGCCGTTTTCTACCTGGGCATCACCCTGGGCCGCCTGCTGAGCGGCTGGGTGTCCGTCAGGCTGGGCAACCGCCGGATGGTGCGCATCGGCCAGGCGCTCAGCTTCGGCGGCATCGCGTTGCTTCTGTTTACACCCAGCGGGATCCTCCTGCCGGCAGGGATCGTGCTGCTTGGGCTTGGCTGCGCGCCGGTTTTCCCGGCGCTTCTGCACGAAACGCCCAAGAACTTTGGGAAACAGCACGCCCAAACGCTGATGGGCATGCAGATGGCGAGCGCCTACCTGGGCTCTACGCTGATGCCGCCGCTGTTCGGCCTGTTTTCCCGCGCCGCGGGAACGGGAATGCTTCCGTATTATCTGCTGGCGCTCACGGCCTGCATGACTCTCCTTACCGAAGCAGCCGGACGCCGCTTCCGCAGACGTGGATAACATGGCGCAAAAAAACCGCGCGTTAGCGCGGTTCTCTTTATACAACGGCAACCAGCCAGCGGTAGAAAAAACCAAGTCCGAGCGTAATGCAAAACAGCAGCAGCACCCACCAGAACACGCCGGGGGCGTGCCGCAAACGAAACCAGCCGAGCTTGTCCACATCCAGAAAATAATAGGGGTAGCGGCTGTCCCCCGGAAAGTTGAGGCTCGGGTTCAGCTTCGCGTGGAGCAGGGTGAAAACGAAATAGTACAGCGGCAGGGCGGCCGACCACAGCACGTCCGCCTTTCGCAGCGGCGAAACGGGTTCCAGCAGAAAGAAGTCCGCAACGAACAACAGGGGCACCAGCGTGTGAACCAGAATGTTGTTGAGTGACAGCAGGTATTCCCGCTCCAGTTTGGGCGCGAGCGCGAGCCAGAACACCAGAAACGTAAGCGTGATGCCCACCGCCACGGCAAAGCGCGCCAGCTCCAGCGCGCGGCAGGAAAACCCGCCGGGCCGGGCGAGGGAGAGCGCGAGGGATACGGCCGTTACGACGAACACCCAGAGGTTGCTCTGGATGGTGTAATACAAAATGCCGCCGGCGTTCATAAACCCGCCCTTGCGGCGAAACAGCGCGTGCGAAACGCCGATCGCGCTGAACAGCAGCAGCAGTGTGCGCAGCAGGACCGAAACGGCGGTGGCGGGCATCGGCATTCCTTCTTTCGATCGTCAAACGGGTGCAAGGCTTGGAACCGTGTCCGGTTTTAGGTTCAGCCTGCGGAGCTTGTTTTCCTTCTCAACCTGTAAAAAAATGCCTGCCGCAACTTCATGCGGCAGGCTGTGCCGGTAAGGTCATTCAAACGCCTTCGGAGGAGCGGATGACTTCCATCACGCTGCCGCCGCGCAGCTTGAAGGAAGCGTACCAGGTGGTAATCAGCGCGATGAGAAACACGCCCAGCGCGGCTTCCAGCACAACGGGCCATGCGTACACAAAGCCGAAGGAGTCTTTTCCGGTTAAGGCCAGGTAGGTCAGGTACGTTGCCGCCGACCCCAGCGGAATGCCCCACAGCAGCGCCTTGAGGGCGGACATCACACTTTCCAGCGCCAGCATTTTGCGGATGCCGCTTTGGGTCATCCCCGTGGAAGCGAGCACCGCGAACTCGCGGGCGCGCAGCCGCACGTTGGCAGCGATGGCCGAGATGATGCTGGTCAGGCCGATCAGCGACAGCATACCCACGAACCCATACAGGAACACCGTGATTAGTTTGGTCAGGCTGCGGGTCATATCGGTGATGGCGGTCACGTCCGTCACGCTGAACGCCTCGCTCACGCCGTCGGGCTGCGGGAAGAAGCCTTCCAGCGTTCCGGTGGCATGGGCGATGAACCCCTGCACGTCGTCGCTTACGGCAAACCAGCTGTACAGCCTTGCCTCAGCGTCCGCAACGACGACCGCAAGCTGGCCGTCGGCGACGAATGCGATCTCCTGGGGTACGTCCGCGCCCGAAAGCTGCCCGTGCAGGGGAAGTTCCAACAGCGCATCCCCGTTTTCCAGGGCCAGGGTTTGTTTGCTGAACTGCAGCGGCTGAAACTCCGTGGAGCTGTCGGCGTATACGCTGCGCGCGCTGTTGATCAGGATGTTCGAGCCTGCCGCAACGCCCGCCTTCCGGCACAGCGCTTCGTAATGGGCGCGGTCCACCGTCACGAGAACAACGCGCACGTGCGTCTGCCCCGGCTCCAGGGTTTTAAGCAGCGCGGCGGTCAGCCCCGGGGTGTCTACGCTCAGGTTATAATTGTCGTCGATGCCCACGCCGTACACCTGCGTGTCCGGGTAGGCGGCCAGCGCCCGGGTCACTTCCTCGGCCGCGGCCGCAGACAGCAGCGGGCGGGAGGCTTCCGCCCCGCTGCGGTCCCCCAGATAGGTGGTCAGCGTGTTGGCGTCGACGTTGTTGTACGCCTGGTTCATGGTCAGGGTCAGCTGCGCGTCCAGATTGCCGCACACCAGAAACAATACGACGCTGATCGTCAGCGCGGTGACCAGGGCCCGGTAGCTGCGGCGGCTGCGCTTGATGGCCTTCGCCGCCAGCGTGCCTTCAAAGCCGAACAGGAGACTTACGAGTTTCGACGTGCGCAGTTTCCCGGTCCGCACCTTGATCTCCTGCGTCATGCGGATCGCCTCGATGGCGGGGATGCCTGCGGCTTTGCGGGCGGGCAGCCACGCGGATAACAGCACCGTGACCAGCGAAACCCCGACGGACAGCAGCAAAATCGGGAGCGAAAACTCAAACCGCATATGGATGGACAGGCCGTTTTTAATCAGCTTGTTCATCGGGGCCAGCAGCGCGTCGCCGATGCTGGAGCCAAGCCACTGCACCAACAGCCCGATCAGCAGCCCCGCGGGAATTGCGATGGCCGAGAGGAACGCCGCTTCGTACAATACGGTGCGGACGATTTGTTTTTTGGTGGCGCCGACGCTTTTTAAAATGCCGAACTGGCGCGTGCGTTCCGCCGCGGAGATGCGGAAGGCGTTGGAGATCACCACCACGGACGCAACCATGATGATGGAGCCCAGCACCGCGGCAAACGAATAGAGCACCGCGCTGTACGCGCGGATGTCCTCGTCGCCCACCAGACGGCGCATGGCTTCGATGCCGCTTAAGGCAAAGCCGAATACGGCGGTCATCATGGCGACGGACAGGGCGATGCCCACGATGGTAATCACCGTGCGCTTGCGGTTTTGCTGAAGCTGGCTGTAAGCCAGGCTTGCGGTGATCTGTTTCATGCGCGCACCGCCTCGTCTTGCACAATGTTCCCGTCTTCCAGCGTCAGCACGCGGTCGGCCTGCAGGGCAATCTTTTCGTCGTGGGTGATCACCAAAAGCGTTTGGTTAAACTGGCGGTTGGAGAGCTTCAAAAGCTCCAAAATGCTGCGGCTGCGCTGGCTGTCCAGATTTCCGGTCGGCTCGTCGGCCAGGATCACGGCGGGGTCGTTAATCAGCGCGCGGCCGATGGAAACCCGCTGCTGCTGGCCGCCGGACAGCTGGCCGGGGAGATGGTTCCTGCGGTCGGCAAGCCCCAGCAGCGATAGAATTTCCGAAAGCTTCTTCGGGTCGGGCTTGCGGTTGTCCAGAAGGTAGGGCAGGATGACGTTCTCTTCCGCCGTCAGCGTGGGAATGAGGTTATATAACTGATAGATCAGCCCGATGTTGCGGCGGCGGAAAATGGCGAGCTTGGATTCGTCCAGGGTGAAGATGTTCATGCCGTCCACGGTCACCGTGCCGCTTGTGGGCCGTTCCACCCCGCCGATCAGGTGCATCAGCGTCGATTTGCCGGAGCCCGACGCCCCGACGATCGCCACAAACTCGCCCTTTTCCACCGAAAAGGATACGCTGTTGAGCGCCGTCACGGCGGCGTCGCCCTTGCCGTAGGTTTTAGTCAGGTTTTCCACTTGCAAAATACTCATACTTGCCTCCCATGTCGTTTACGCTACGGTGTGAGTATCGCATGGAAACGTGACAGCGCGGTGACGGAAAAGGTGACGATATTGTCACTTCAGCCTGTTGAAAAAGCCACATCTGCGTTGTCAGCTACGGGATGGCAAGGGGTATCACTTACAAATGAGTAAGCTCAACCCCATGCCACCCTTGCTTCCTAGCATATGCGGCCTTTTGAACAGGCTGGCGGTATGTATACAAAACAAGATTTACCTTCTTTCATTTAAGTTTCCGCTTTTTGCCGATACAGCTTCAGCGTAAACGTCGCACCGGAATAGGCGTCGGCGGTCAGGGCGGCCACGTGCGGCGGCAGGCCGTACAGGCCGCTGTCCGCCTCCAGATCGCCGTTTTGCCCGCGCAGGATGGTTTGCGAAAGCGGAAGGCCGATGCCGTAGCCGGGGCTGCCCTCGCCGCCCTGAAAGCGGCGGAAGATGCGCGAAAGCTCCGCCGGCTGCAGGCCCTCGCCGCTGTCCGTTACGCTGATCCACGCGCTGATCGGGTTTTCCCCGCAGGCGATCAGGATGGGGCTTCCCGCCGGGGAATGCTCCGACGCGTTTTTGATCACGTTCAGAAGCGCTTCCGCCGTCCAGCGCACGTCGCAGGTGAGCGTCGCCGCGCCTGCGGTTCTGATTTCCTGGTCCTTCATTTCCAGCAAAATCCGCAGCGGTTCCAGCGCGCGGGTGATGATATCCGCCGCGCTTGCCTGCTGATAGCGAAAGTCCACGGCCTGCGCGTCCAGTTTTGCGATTTTTAATAGCGCGTCCGTCAGCCATTGCGTGCGCGTAAGCCCGGTTTGGATATTGCGGATCAGCTCCGCCTGCTTTTCAGGCGGGGCGGTTTCCAGCAGATCGGCCATGACCAGCATGGACGTGAGCGGGGTTTTCAACTGGTGGGAGATATCCGAAAGCGAGTCCTTGAGCCGGTTCTTGTCGCGGCGCAGCGCGTCCGCCTGTTCCTGCTTGAGGCGCACCAACGTTTGGATGTCGTTGCGCAGGATGCTTAACTTGCCCTCGCGGTTGTCCAGCAGGTCCACGCTTTCGCCGTCCACAATGCGGCGGATGCTTGCGGACAGGGCCTCCACCGTCTGTTTACGGATCCACACGGTAGCCCACCCCCCGCACGGTTTCGATCACCGCGGCGCCGTCCAGCTTTTGCCGGAGCCGTTTGATGCACACCGTAAGCGTGTTGTCTTCCACAAAATCGCCCGCCCCATCCCACAGGCGGTCCAGTATTTGCATGCGCGTCAGCGTTTGCCCCGGGTGCGCGGCAAACAGCAGCAGCAGCTTATATTCCAGCGCCGTAAGCTCCAGCGGCTTTCCCTGCACGGTTGCGGTGTTTTGGCTCAGGTGAATCTGCACGCCGCCAACCGCAAGCGTATCGCCCGCGCCGCCGGAGCGCCGCCGAAGCGCCGCCTTCACCCGCGCCAGGAGTTCGCGCAGACGGAAAGGCTTGACGATGTAATCGTCCGCGCCGTTTTCCAGCGCCTGTACCATGGTGCCCTCGTCGTCCACCACGGTGACGAACAAAACGGCGGTGTCGGCGCGCTTGAGCGCCGCCTGCACGTCGCGGCCGGTGCCGTCGGGCAGCTGCATATCCAGCACCGCAAGATCGAAAACTTCCGCGGCGGCAAGCTGCCTGGCCCTTGCCACATCCGCGGCGTAAGTAACCGCATAGCCCTCGGCTTCCAGCGCATATCGGAGGCCGGACGCGATCATGGGATCGTCTTCCACCAGCAATATCCGGGTGGCGTTCACGGGCCGTCACCGCCTTGTGCGGCCGGATGGGGGAATTGGGCGGTAACCCAGTCCGTCGCGTACCGGTCGGCATGTTCGGGGTAGGGCAGCGCCGCGGCACGCGCCGTTTCTTTGGCCAGCCGCCGGAAAAGATCCATGGTTTCAAACAGCGCGCGGATGACGTCCGCCTGCTCGTAGTGCGCGTAGGTGCGCCCAAGCGCTTCCAGCACGTCCGCCTGCGCCCAGCGTTCGATGAACCGCCCGCGGTACCAGGTATCGGCGCCCGAGCGGCGCACGGTGTGCTCGTGCTGTTCGATGATCCATAAAAGCTTCTGCTTCAGGTATCCGTCCACGCAGCCTTTCGCGGTGAACAGTTCCTGCCGCAGCAGCTTTTTGCCGGACCAGATGCAGTGGTACCAGAAATCGTGAACGGCGTTTTGAAATTCCGCCTCGGTGGCCTGGGTAAACGCGTTCGCGGCCGAAGGTTCGATCACCGGGATGACAAACCCGCATTTATCCACCAGCACCCGGTATCCGCGGGCAAGTAAAAACGCGGCCTCGCCGCATTCCAACGCGCGCCGGGCAGCGTCCTCGTTCATGATCACGATATCCACGTCCTGCGCGCCGTCAAACAGCGCCCTGCGTTCCGTTTGCCCGCCGAGGGTCGGTTCGGTAAAGGTGATGTGCGCGGTGCCGATCTCTTGAAGCCACGCGTCGGTATGCGTAAACAGGGCGGCGTCTTTCACCACCAAAATCACGTCCGTATCGGAAAACGCGTCCGCGCGCAGTTCGGTGCGCGCCTGGGAGCCGATCAGCACCAAAGCCGAAACCGAATCGTTGGTTTCCGCAAAACGGACGAGAGCATCGCAAATGGAAGTCTGCATAGGCTATTCTCCGTTGTCGTTTGGGTTATTCCTATCGGCGGATCAAAAGCGCCGTGAGATCGTTGACGTTCGTGCCCGTGGGCCCGGTGACGATCAGCCCGCCGACGGCTTCCAGCGCGTGGTAGCTGTCGTTTTCCTGCAGGGTTTCCGGGATGCGGAACCCCTTTTGCCGGAGCGTTTGCGCGGTGCGCCCGTCCACGTAACCGCCGGCCGCCTCGGTGGGGCCGTCGGTGCCGTCCGAGCCTACGGAGAACACGGCGGTATCCGTGAGGCCGTCAAGCCCGAGGGCAGCCGCCAGCGCAAGCTCCTGGTTGCGCCCGCCCAGGCCCTTGCCGGTGAGCCTGACCACGGTTTCGCCGCCCGCCAGATACGCTAAGCTGCGGTGCGTGCCCTGATGGGTCTGCGCGATGGAGGCAAGGAAACTGCCCGCGTCGCGCGCGGTG